>JAAYRT010000032.1 GCA_012518635.1 Halanaerobiaceae bacterium
AATCCAGGCCTGCTGAAATAGAATAGGCAGGAGTTATCTGGCCGTCCTCATCCTGGAGCAAAAATGATTTACTGCCATGGAGGACCCCCACCCGCCCCTCTGTAAGGGCTGCTGCATGTTTACCGGTCTCCAGCCCTTTGCCGGCAGCCTCCACACCGATCATCTGGACCTCTTTATCCTCAAGGAAGGGATAAAAGAGCCCCATGGCATTACTGCCGCCGCCAACACAGGCAATCAGGTAATCCGCCAGCCTCCCCTCTTTCTCCAGGACCTGTTCTTTAGCCTCATCTCCTATAATCCGTTGAAAATCCCTGACCATCACCGGATAGGGATGGGGACCTACCACTGATCCTATAATGTAATGGGTATCCCTCACATTGGTCACCCAGTCCCGGATGGCCTGGTTCGTTGCATCCTTCAGGGTCCTGGTTCCTGTCCTGACCGGGATCACTTCTGCCCCCAGCAGTTTCATCTTATAGACATTCAGGGCCTGCCTCTCTATATCCCGTTCACCCATATAGATATGGCATTCCAGGCCGAATTTAGCGGCAACAGTGGCCGTAGCTACCCCATGCTGGCCAGCCCCTGTCTCGGCGATGATCCTCCTTTTCCCCATCCTTTTGGCCAGTAAAATCTGGCCTAAGGTATTATTGATTTTGTGGGCACCGGTATGATTCAAATCCTCTCTTTTCAGATATATTTTACCTCCGCCCAGATATTTACTAAGTTCTTCTGCATAATATAAGGGTGTGGGCCTGCCGCTATAATCCCTCAATAAAGCCCTCAGTTCCTCCTGAAATCCCGGTTCTTTCCGAATTTCCAGGTAGAGCCCTTCCAACTCTTCCAGAGCCGGTATCAGGGTCTCCGGCACAAATCTGCCACCAAAATCGCCAAAATATGCTCTCCTCATCTTACTACTCCTCTCCTGCCTTGTAATTAATTATTTATCAGTTCTACAGTTTCCAGTAACAGGCGATGGTCTTTCACGCCCGGTGAACTCTCAACCTTACTGTTCAGGTCAACAGCAGCCGCCCGGGTCATAGCCAGGGCTGCCTTTATGTTATCTGGGCCTAACCCTCCCGCCAGGATGAAGGGTTTATCCAGCTTAAGATTATCTAAAAGTCCCCAGTCAAAACTTTTCCCGGTTCCACCCATCATGGTGCCGGCCTTAGTATCAAAGAGAAAATAATCTGCCTCCGCATATCTGCCCAGTTCTTCCAGGTCTCCCTCTCCTGCAATAGAGACGGCCTTGATAGTCTTGACCGGCAGACCCTTCAACAGTTCCGGATCAACATCCCCGTGTATCTGGATATAATCAAAAAGCCTGCTGGTAATAATCCTTTCCAGTTCCCCTGCAGCGGGGTTTACCACCACTGCCACCCGGGAAAGAAAGGGCGGCAGTCCCTCTATCAGAAAACGGGCATCCTCCAGGCTGACTTTCCGGGGGCTTTCTGCCAATATAAAGCCAAGGGCATTAACCTTCAGCCTTATGGCAAACTCTATATCCTCCCTCCTGGTCATCCCGCAAATTTTTATCCATGTATTTTTTCTTCTATAAATGTTCCCCATAGCAGCTGACACCTCATTTAAGGCCCAGTTCCCTGATCTTTTCACAGGGGTCCTTTGCCCTCATCAGGGCCTCCCCGATAAGGACACCATCAATACCCAGGCCTTTCAGGTATTCTACATCTTCCCTGTCTTTAATACCGCTTTCAGCAATGATATAATAATCATCCCTCAGCTTCCGCCTCTCCAGTTCCTGAATAATCCTCTCTGTTGTCCCCAGGTCTATGGAAAAATCGTTCAGGTTCCGGTTATTAATCCCTATAATTTCAACTGGAATTGCCAGGGCCTTTTCCAGGTCCTCCAGGGTATGTACCTCCACTATGGCCTCCAGGCCCAATCCATGGGCCAGATTTAATAATTCCTTTAACATAATTTCTTCCAGAATAGAGGCTATCAGGAGGATAACGTCTGCCCCCAGAAACAGGCTCTCATAAACCTGGACAGGCTCAATGATAAAATCCTTCCGTAAAAGGGGTAAATCAGTCTTCTCCCGCAGTTTCCTGAAATGCCCCTTACTGCCCTGAAAAAACTTCTCATCGGTCAAGATGGAAACAGCATCAGCACCGGCCTTTATATATGCTTCAAGCTGCTGCTCAGGCTGAAAATCCCTGCTGATTAAGCCCCTGGCGGGAGAGGCTCTTTTAATCTCGGCAATCAAGGTTATCCCTTCAGCTCCCAGCCTGCTTTTCAATGACTTCCTTCCTCTTTTTAATTCTTCTAACTCCCTTTCCTTTTCCAGGACAATTTTCTCCAGAATCATAAGACCACCTCAAGGGAATTTGTAAACTCTATCATCTCATCCAGCTTCTTCAAGGCCCTGCCGGAATCAATGGTTTCAGCAGCCAATTCAATCCCCTTCTGCCAGTCATCTGCCAGCCCGCTAACCAGGAAGGCTGCAGCTGCGTTAAAGAGGACCACATCCCTCTTTGCTCCCCTTTCCCCCTTCAGGATAGCCAGGGTTATGTCCCTGTTTTTATCAGCCGTTCCCCCCATCAGCTCCCCCAGGCCGGTCCTTTGCAGGCCTACTTCTTCAGGGCCAATATAGAATTCCTCAATATCACCATTACGCAAATAAGCCACCTTATTTTCTCCAGCCAGGGAGAATTCATCTATCCCACCGGCCCCATGGACCACCATGGCTGATTCTACTCCCAAATTCTTCAATACAGCTGCCAGTGGATAAACCAGTTCCGGATCATATACCCCCAGTATCTGGTATTTTGTCCTGGCCGGATTTGTTAAGGGGCCCAGTATATTAAAAATAGTCCTGAGGCCCAATTCCCTCCTGGGGCCAGCAGCATATTTCATGGCCTTATGAAAGTAAGGGGCGAATAGAAAGGCTATCCCAATCTCATCAAGGCATTGTTCTGCCTGTTCAGGAGCAAGATTTATATTAATACCCAATGCTTCAAGCAAATCAGCACTGCCGCTTTTGCTGGAAACAGAACGGTTGCCATGTTTGGCCACATTCAGGCCTGCTGCCGCCATGAGCAGGGCCACAGTAGTGGAGATGTTAAAGGTCCCTTTACAATCACCACCGGTACCACAGCTGTCGATTAAAAGCTTGTCACTCTTGATAGCGATGGCCTTATCCCGCATAACCCGGGCTGCCGCCGTAATCTCTTCAATGGTCTCACCCTTCATACTTAAACCTACCAGGAAACCTGCCAGCTGGCTGTCTGTTGCCCTCCCTTCCATGATGATATTCATGGCTGTTTCCATTTCCTCCAGGCTGAGATTCTTTCTGGCCACTATCTTTTCCAGATAATTAACAAACATGGATATCCCCCCTTCATTTTCTCCATAAATATTTTCCTTTACAGGGCTTTAATATCTGGTCTGCCAATACCCCTGCCGGCCAGTGTGGCGGCCCTGAAGAGGGCACTGGCCTTATTCATGGTCTCCTCATATTCCTTTTCCGGTACTGAATCAGCTACAATCCCGGCCCCGGCCTGGATCACTATCCGGTCATCCTCAATCACGAAAGTACGGATGGTGATACAGGTATCCAGATTGCCATTAAAGGACAGATAACCTACTGCCCCGGCATAGGGACCCCGGGCTTCCTCCTCCAGCTCCTTAATCAATTCCAGTGCCCGTTTTTTGGGAAAACCACTGACTGTACCTGCCGGGAAAACCGACTTCAGTACATCCAGGCTATCCAGGCCTTCTTCCAATTCTCCCTCTATCTGGGACACCAGATGCATGACCCGGGAATAATATTCCACCTCCATCAATTCGGTTACTTCAACACTCCCTACCCGGCAGACCCTCTCCAGTTCATCATAGCCCAGGTCTACCAGCATGATATGTTCAATACATTCCTTAAGGTCATTTTTCAATTCCTGCACCAACTGCAAATCCCTTTCCCTTGTTTCTCCCCGCGGCCGGGTACCGGCCAGAGGCCTGACAATAACCTTGTTTTTGACTACCTTGACTAAAATCTCTGGTGATGAACCAATCAAGCTGCTTTCAGGAAAGTTTAAATAATAGAGGTAGGGCGAGGGATTAATGGCTCTGAGGGCCCGGAACAACTGGAAGGCAGGAATATTATTTTCAAGCAGGAATTTTTGTGATAAAACCAACTGGGATACCTCACCTGCCTCTATATAATCCCTGGCTTTCTCCACCATGGAGCAAAATTCTTCCTTGCTGATCTTTGTCAGAATCTCACCTTCAACCGCCAGGCCTTCATCCTTTTCTGGACTAAAAGCTTCTCCATTTCCCCTGATCCTATCTAAAAGTTCCTTTATCTCTGCTGCCCCCTGATGGTATAATTCCTCCTTTTCCTCTCTGCTCAGGTGATCATCTATCCAGATATTATTTATAATCTTTACTGTATTATGTAAATGGTCATAGGCAATGAGCAGCCTGGAGAGGATAAAGATACCCAGCGGTTTTTCGGTATTTTCGTTACTTTCCCCTTCAGGCTGCTCAATATGGGCCCACTTCTCAACCATCTCATAGGCCAGGAATCCTACAAACCCCCCTGAAAAGGGAGGCAGGTCTTCATAATCTTTCACCCTGTGTCTTTTTAAATAGTCCTTTAACTCATTGAGCAGGTCCTTTTCCGGATAATATCTGCTTTTCCCCTTTTCCTGAATCAGCAGTCCTTTCCTGTATTCCTTAAATACCTTTTCCGGCGAAATGCCTATAAATGAATATCTGCCCTCTTTAACACTCTCCAGTAAATAAGAGTATTCCCCATCCATAGCCAGTTTCTGAAAGAGGGAAATGGGGGTCTCTGTATCTGCAATAATCTCTTCATAGAGCGGAATTAGATTAAATTCCTCAGTTAACCTTAAAAACTCCTCTACTCCTATCAGTTTTCATTCCTCCCTTTATATTTTTTGTTCTATAAAAAAAGGCCAGGTTTCAGATAGAACCCTGGCCTTTTTCACGGAAGCCTATCTTCAGGCAAATGACTTCCCGGGAGAGGTATAGATTTTAAGCTTAGATTAGAGGATGATGTTATTTTCTTGCAAATAAGGAAATTTTATGATTTCCAGGATGCAAAAAACCAGACTATAAATAGCCTGGTTAGAATGCAGTTTATAAAACAGCTCTAATCTAAACTCCTCTCGACTCTCCTCAACTCTTCTAACCTGGGCTCAGCTCAATCTAATTTTCTAAAATTATATATTAGAAAAAACCCTTTGTCAAGAATATTTTTGTAAATCTTTCCACATTAATATCATAGGAGTTTTTCCCGTAAAACTGCAGGAGACTCAGGTGACAGATAAGACAAGGGGATATCAAATATCGTTCTGGCCCCTGCCTGTCCCTCTTTATTCATACGGTAGACAGCCCGGGCATAGGCCAGGAGTACACTGGCAGTAAATTGGGGGTTATTCCCCAGTTTCAGGGAAAACTCCAGCAGTTGACTATTCCCTTCCCCGGTCTCCCCACTGCGGATCACAAAACCGCCATGGGGCATGGCCGAGTGTTCCCTCTTTAACTCCTCTTCACTGATAAAGATTACCTCTGTATCATAATCTGCAAAATAGGCAGGCATTTCCTTGATTTCTTTAGCTATCCGCTCCCGATCTGCTCCCTCTTCAGCTACAACAAAACATTGCCGGACATGCTTTTCCCGGGTACTTAATTGCGGATTCTCCCCCTGCCGGACCCTCTCCATGGCCCCAGAGACAGGGATAGTATACTGGACAGCATCCTTAACACCATCTATCCTCCTGATGGCATCAGAATGTCCCTGGCTGACCCCCTTACCCCAGAAAGTATAGGTGCTGCCAACAGGTAAAACTGCCTCGAAAAGCAGCCTGTTCATGGAAAAAAGACCCGGGTCCCAGCCAATACTGATGGCCGACAAATGGCCGGCCTCCCGGGCCGCCCTGTCCATCTCCTCATAATATTGAGGAATCCGGGCATGGGTATCAAAACTATCTACAGTATTAAAAAAGCGGGCAAACTGAGGCCCCTGGACAGGCAAATCAGTGGCAGAACCACCACAGAGAACAGCCACATCAATCCTGTCTACATAATCCTCTGCATCAACTATATTGAGAACTGCCACATCTTCATCCCTGATATTTAAATCCCCTGCCGGTCTCCTGCTGAAGATTGCAACAAGCTCCATATCCGGATTCTGCCTGATGGCCTTTTCTACTCCTCTACCCAGATTACCATATCCGACTATAGCTACTCTTATCCTCTCCATCTCTGTAACCTCCACTATCCTATTTTTTCCTGTTCAAATCAACCCATCTATAAGATAACTGGCTTTTATCATCCACTAAGCCGGCAATCTCCTCAATTACCTCCCATTCCCCATAATCTATTTCCGGGAAAAAGGTATCTGCCTCAGGAAACTCCTCATCAATTATGGTCAGATAAAGTTTCTCTGCAAATGGCAGTAACTGCCGGTATATCTCCCCACCGCCAATCACAAAATTCTCCTCTTCCTGGTCTATAATAGCCAGGGCTTCTTCAATAGAATGGACCACCTTGACCCGCTTATCTGGAACACTAAAAGAACTATCCCTGGTAATGACAATGTGCTCCCTGTCCGGCAAAATCCCGGGCAAGGACTGGAAGGTCTTCCTACCCATAATTATGGGATGGCCGGTTGTAATCTGTTTAAATCTCTTCAAATCCTCCGGGAGATGCCACAACAGGCTATTATCCTTTCCCAATTCATTCTTCCTGCCGATGGCTGCAATAATACTGAGCATTAAATAGAGACCTCCATCTCTATCTTTCCACAATGTTTATAATCAATCAACTTGATATCATCAATGGTAAATTCATAAAAATCCTTTACCTCTGGATTAATCCAGAGTTCAGGTGCAGGATAGGCATCCTTCTCCCTGGAAAGCTGTGTCTTAATCCCTTCGATCTGATTTTCATAGATATGGGCATTATTGATAACATGTGTAAAAAGACCTGGCTTCAGACCAGTAGAACGGGCAATTAAATGCACCAGGACAGCATACTGGGCCATATTAAAGGGAACACCCAGGGGCATATCCCCGCTGCGTTGGATAAGCATACAGTTAAGCCTGCCGTCGGTCACATCCCACAGGGTCATAAAAGCACAGGGTGGGAGCATCATCTCCGGCAAATCCTCAATATTCCAGAAGGAAACAATCATCCTCCTGTCCTGGGGATCTGTCTTTAAAGTCTCCAGCAGTTTATCCACCTGCTTATATTTTGCTATCTGATAACCATAGCCCTTACCAATGGTATTATTCTCATCAGTCCAGTGATCCCAGATACGGATATTCCTTTCATTTAACCAGGTAACATCATTACTCTGCTGCTGCCAGATCCAGAGCATTTCCTGCACAGCCGTCTTAAAGGCCACATATTTGGTTGTCAGGATAGGAAACTCCTCTTCCAGATCAAACTGCATAATCTGGTGGGGCAGTTTATATGTAGCAACTCCTGTTCTATTCTGATCATAATAGCCATGTTCCAGTATATCTCTGACTATCTTTAAATATTTTCCATCAGCAATACTCATTTAATCCACCTCTTTAATCATTTTCTTTTAAATTTATTATATATCTTAAATAT
>JAAYRT010000147.1 GCA_012518635.1 Halanaerobiaceae bacterium
AACCATTAGGGTAGAGACATATAAATTAAGACCAGGAATGCGTGTTGCCAGGATAGTCGAAAACCAATTTGGAGCAGTATTATTGAATCCCGGTATGATATTGGATGAAAACGTAATAAATAAACTAAAGAGAATGGGAATTCCGGAAGTAGTTATCTATAATGAGACAGATAGAGAGGTAGAAGAGAACCAGCAGAAATTTACAGAGCAATATATTGACAGTATAGGAAACTTTAAAGAAGTAATGGATGGTGCAAAAAGACAGAATAATATCAATTTTGCAAGCCTGAAAAAGATTGCCGATAATTCCCTGCAAATGGATACAAATAGAGATATTGTTTCCATGTTGAGTATGGTCAGGAGTGTTGATGAATATACCTATTCTCACTCAGTAAATGTCGGGATTCTGGCCATGATGTTTGGCCGCTGGTCTGGTCTTAAAGAAAAGGAGATAAGACAATTATTATATGCAGGTATGCTGCATGATATTGGCAAGGCCAAAATACCTGATGAGATTTTAAATAAAAGAGGCCCCCTGACAGAACAGGAATATAATATCATGAAAACCCATACCGTCCACGGTTACCAGTTGACCAAATCCTGTACACTTTTATCTGAAAATATACGTCAGGCGGTATTGCTGCATCATGAGCGGAATGATGGTACCGGTTATCCCTTTGGTCATGAGAAAGAGAAGATACCCTTTATGGCCAGGGTCCTGGCTATTGTAGATACCTATGATGCCATGACCTCTGACCGGGTTTACAGGGGCCAGAGGCCTCCTTTTGAGGTGTTTGCCCTTTTTGAAGAGGATTTACAGAGTTATGACCTTTTACTTACCAATGTTTTTATGAACCGGATGGCCCAGTTTTATCTGGGTGAGATGGTGGAGCTGGATAATGGCCTCCTGGGCGAGATTGTTTTCATAAATCCCAATCAAATCTCCAGACCCATCGTAAAAGTAGGGGACCAGTATATTGATCTTAGTGACAGCGACCTGAATATCAAGAAAATAGAAATTAAGAGACCTGCTTATTTAAATAATATTGATATAGCAGACCAACAGGAGAATATATCCGGTTAATCATTTTCATCAGGCTAAAAGTTTGCTGTTGGATTTAATTTTTTTGATGACAAATTCCATATTGAGAGAATTGATGATTACAGCATCCTTTAAAAAAGTGGCTGCCATGGTGTTAAAGCCAAGGAGAAAGGGAATATTGACACAATTATTCCTGTGACTTTCCTTAATGATTATCAGGCCCACTTTTTTTTCTTTTGCCGCCCATTTTTTACTTTCCTTTTTGTTCAGTGGTTTGATTTCTATTTCGTGGATGGTAGTCTGGAAGGAGCTTATCCTGATACCATCCTGTTTTGTTGTTATTTTAACCATCTGGCCCCGGTAATCTTCATGCAGCTTATTGAAGATTTCTTCAAAGGTTGAGAGCTGGAGCATTTTTCAACACCTTCCTTTTTTATTTACCTGACTGATGTTATTATTAGCCGTTTTTTCTTATTTTATACCCGGGTTAAGAGGAAATATTGGTGGAAAGAAAGCTTTAAATAAAAAACCACCTAAATGGTGGTTTGATTTTTTAAAATAAACCTGGTATATCCGGGATATTGACCTCACCTATAATCTCTTTCTTTTTACTGCCCTCCAGTTCCCTGGCTTTTTTAAGGGCATTATTGGTAGCCTCTACCACAGCCTGGATCAGATTATCTTTCTTTATACTGCTGATCTGGCCGGGGTTAAAACGGTAGTCCAGGATTACTCCCTTGCCATTGGCGATAGAGGTAATGAAGCCATTGCTATCACTTCCCTCTACCGTTATCTCTTCCAGCTCCTTCTCCAGGGCAGCCATGCCTTTTTTAATGTTATTGATCTGTGTAATGATATCATTTATATCCATGCTTTTCTAACCTCCTTTTTTTATAAATATATGCTGCTGCTCTTTTCTTGATGATAAAAACATAATTGAAAAAGGATTAAATATATTAAAAACAAAAGGGAAAATTATTCCCTGTGTAGAATTAATTAAGTATTTGAAAAATATTTGATAAAAATTTACTAAAAATGTGTCTGCAATTATTTTATAAAGTATTGACAGTAGTTTAATGGCATGATATTATATTAGTGCACTAGGTCAATAGTGCACAGGGATATGGAAAAAGATTTTAACAAAGTGAGGGGAGGAGTATTTATGAAGAAAAAGAAGAAAATTATAATTTTTTCAATTATCATTATTGTCCTGATCTTGTTTTTATTGACCCGTTGTGGTAATTCGGGAAACCAGGCCCAGTTTATGATGCTTAATGTGAAAACTGAGGAGATGGTAAAGGAGACACTGGTAACCAAGGCTTTTGCTGATGGTAATGTTAAGGCCCGGGAGGAGCTGGATATCAAAGTTCCCCTGAACGGGATAATAAAGGAAGTTTATGTAAAGAGCGGGGACTTTGTGAAAGAAGGTACCCCCCTGTATAGTATTGATGACAGGAATATACGTTCTTCCCTGGATGTTGTCCTGACTGAATATGAGGAGGCAAAGGTAAGTTATGAAAATCTCCTGGATACATACAGGAACCAGGATAGAATTTCCCGGTTAAGACTGGAAGAAGCCAGAAAGAATCTGGAAATTGCCCTTCTTTCCTACCAGCAGGATTTGTCTGCCCTGGAGACAGAAGAACTCAGGCTGGCTCAGGAACTGGAAGAGCTGGCAACAGCCCTGAAGAAGGCAGAGGAGGAGCTGCGTGATAATGAATATCTGTATGAGAAGAATGCCATAGCCAGAAATGTACTGGAGGGAGCCAGAGAGAGGTATGAGGAGCTGGAGAGGAATTATAAGAGGCTGGAGAATAATCTGAACATCTTCTTAGAGCAGAAAAAGCCCAATACGATGGAACTGGCCCGCCTCAAGATAGATAATGCCAGAAACAGCCTGGAATACCTGGAGGCTACCCTGGAGAAAGAAAGAATAAGTGAAAAAGACCTGGAAATTGCTAAATTAAGGTTAGCCAATATGGAGAGTGAGATAGAGAAACTTAATAAAGACCTGGAGATGGCAGTTGTCAAGGCACCCATGAACGGCACAGTCATGAATCTGCCGGTTAAAAAAGGAGACAGGGTTGTTGAAGGAGAATCAATTGGTAGTATTGCTGATCTGGGTTCCTTTATTGTTGAGCTGATGGTGGATGAGATAGATGTCAATTCAGTTGCCGCCGGTCAGAATGTGATAATCAGCAGTGATGCCTTTAATGATGAATTGGAAGGAGTAGTTACTTTTGTTGCTCCTGGTGGAACCCTTGTCGGTAATATCATTAAGTATAAGACACAGATAGATATAGTGGATGATAAGGGTCTATTACGTCCCGGTATGTTTGTCAATGCTGAAATAATCACCAATAGGCTGGAGGATGCGCTAGCCATACCTTCTCTAGCTATCCTGGGAGATGAGGAGAAATTTGTCTATGTAGTTGAAGATGGCGTTGCCAGAAAGCGTCCAGTAGAGGTCGGCATGCGGACCCTGAATAAAGTGGAGGTACTCGGCGTAGATGAGGGAGAAAAGGTTATCATCGGCCCTTATACTACTTTGATCACCCTGGAAGACGGGACAGCAGTAATAGAGATGGGAGAATAGAGGTGGAGATAGGTGATGATAAAAGCTGAAAACATAACAAAGATATATGGTAAGGGTGAGATTGCCGTCAGGGCCCTCCATGAGGTCTCCTTCTCAGTAGAGGAGGGAGAGTTCGTTGCCATAATGGGCCCATCGGGTTCGGGTAAATCTACCCTGATGAATATCCTGGGTTGCCTTGATACCGCCACTTCAGGGAGGTATATCTTAAATGGTACAGATGTCAGTAACATGAGTGATAAGGAACTGGCCAGGATAAGGAACAGGAAGATCGGTTTTATTTTTCAAACCTTTAACCTCCTGCCCAGGCTGACTGCCCTGAAGAATGTGGAACAGCCCATGATTTACCGGGGTGTGAGGAAGAAAGAGAGGGAGGAAATAGCAAAAAGGGTCCTGACAGAGGTGGGGCTGGATGATAGATTGCACCACCGGCCCAATGAATTGTCTGGCGGCCAGCGGCAACGGGTGGCCATTGCCAGGGCACTGGTCAATGAGCCGGATATAATACTGGCCGATGAGCCTACCGGAAACCTGGATTCCAAATCTGAAGAGGATATCCTGAATATATTGAGGGAACTGAATGAGCGGGGTATTACACTGGTTGTGGTTACCCATGATTATAGTGTGGCTAAATATGCCCACCGGATAGTCCATTTCAGGGATGGAGAGATAGTCAAGGAAGAAAGGCTGCTGCAGGATGATGGAGGTGGCAGTCTTGAAGTGGATTGAGTATATCCGCCTGGCCTTTACGGAGATACTCCATAACAAAATCAGGACCTTTCTGACCCTGCTGGGTATAGTTATTGGGATTGCAGCAGTTATGATTATAATCTTTGTTGTTCATGGTGCTGAAGTATATATAATGTCTGAATTAGATACAGTTTTACCGCTGGATCTGATACAGGTGACCGGACGCTGGGATTATGATAAGCAGCGTATGATGGCAGAGGTGACCCTGGAGGATATGGCTTATATAAAGAAAAAGCTTGGTAGGGATATCAGGTCTATGACGGCTATCTATCAGACTGACCTGGAGCTGAATTACAAAGGCAGAACCTATGATGCTGATATCATCGCTGCCCTCCCTTCCTTTCAGGATTTCTATAAGATGTCTTTCAGTGAAGGGCACTTTTTTACTGATATAGATCTGGAGGACCAGAATAAGGTAGTGGTCCTGGGTTATGAGATAGCCCGGGAACTATTTCCTGAGGGGGATGCCCTGGGGAAAAAGATTGATATCTACGGCCCGTATACGGTGATAGGTGTGCTCTCAAAGGCATATAAATCTCCTCTGTTTACTGCCGATACCAATGATAACAGGGCCTTTATACCCTTGACTAACTTTGAGAGGTATTTTGGCATAAAGGATAAATTTTTAGTCATGATCCGGGCAGCCGATATGAATAATATTGCCGCTACCGCAGCAAAGATTATTGAAGTATTGGATGAGAAATACGGCCTGGTTGAAGGGGAGTCAAAATTCCAGTCCTACAACCTGAGTGATGGATTAGGGGGAATCAATATTATTAAGATAGTCCTGATGGTTTTATTGAGCGGTGTGGCCAGTATCACCCTGCTTGTAGCCGGAATCGGTGTGATGAATATCATGCTGGTAATCATCACCGAGCGGACAAAGGAGATAGGTTTACGCAAGGCCCTGGGAGCCAGCAGGGGGGATATTTTGATACAGTTTATTTTAGAGAGTATCTTCCTCTGCCTCCTGGGCGGGGTGCTGGGGATAGTCCTGGGTTATCTGGGGAGCAGCCTGATCCTGGATTATGCCCGTAATTTTATAAATATAGAGGTAGCTGTCCCCTTCTGGTCAGTTATCCTTTCCCTGGTATTCACCTGCGGAGTAGGCCTGTTTTTTGGGATTTATCCTGCAGCTAAAGCCGCTAAACTGGATCCCATAGTAGCCCTTCAGTATGAATAAGAAGGAGAGAGATAGATGAAATTGCCTGAGAGAATAAAAATATCCCTGACAGGGGTATGGAGTAATAAATTCCGTTCTTTCCTCACCCTGCTGGGGATAATAATCGGTGTCAGTTCAGTTATCATAATGGTTTCCCTGGGCAGCGGTACCCAGAAGGTGGTAGGGGGCCAGTTTGAAGAACTTTTTTCCCGACAGGTTTATCTGACAAGTAACTGGAATCTTCCCTATAACCAGATGGGAGAATTATCCCTGGATGATGTGGATTATCTGAAAGAGTCCATGATAGGTGTAGTGGATGTCATCCCCTTTTTCCGTACCTGGAAGGAAGTGACCTATGAGGGCCGGGAATATACTACATCAGTCGCAGGAGTTGTGGAAAAGGCCCTGGAAGTTACCAACCTGAAACTGGAATATGGCAGGATGATCAGTGAAGAGGATGTAAAAAATCATGAACGGGTTGCCGTAGTGGGGCAGCGGATCCTGGAACAATTGACCGGTAGTACTGATTATGGCTCCTTCCCCGGCCTGGAGATAAGGATAGAGAACCAGAAGTTCCTGGTGGTTGGGGTTCTGGGGATAGCTGCTTCTACAGTATCACTATCAAATGAAACAGTTCTAGTTCCTATGACCACTTTCCGTGATATATGGAGGATGGAGGGGGAACACCCCGAGTTCTTTTTGATTACCTACGATGCCCGGACCGGGGAGCGGGATATAATAAAACAGGCAGAGTACCTGCTGAATAATAAATATGGTACTGTCAGGGGCGAATCCAGATTTATGATGTCCGGTATTGAGAGTGAAATGAATCTGATCAATAATATCATAAATATCATGACAATGGTCCTGGGCAGTATTGCAGCCATTTCACTCCTGGTCGGCGGTATCGGGGTCATGAATATAATGTTGGTTACAGTCAAGGAGCGGACCAGGGAGATAGGTATTAGGAAGGCTATTGGGGCCAGCAGCCAGGATATACAGAGCCAGTTTTTGTTGGAAGCCATCATCCTTGCCGGCGGCGGAGGCTTGATAGGCATACTGGTAGGAGTAGGTATATCTTCTCTGATAAGCCTGATCCTGGCCATGAGTTTTGAGTGGTGGCAGGGGGGAACCCCTTTTTGGGTAATATTCCTGTCTTTTGCTGTGACGACAGCAATCGGTATAATATTCGGTTTTTATCCTGCCTATAAGGCTTCAAAACTGGATCCTATAGAGGCCCTGGGGTATGAGTAATAATTTAGTAGAGAACAGTTATAAATATTTATTAAAACCTGAAAAGGAGGATTACTGTGGGGGAGAAAGACATAAAAAAGATTTTTTTACTATTCTCGGTTTTGTTTATCTTTTTTACAACCAGTATTATAGCCTTTGCCAGTGATGATGTTATAGGCCTGGATGAGATTGTCGCCCTGGCTCTGGAGAAGAATGCTGATTTGAAACTGGCAGAGATTAATCTGGAGGATGCGAAAATTGAGTATAGAAAGGAACAATTGAATAATTTGCTGACCAACAGCAGGTTGGTGGAATTACAGAGTGAGTTATACCTGGTCCAGGCAGAGGAAAATTATAAAAATATAAAAAAATCGGTGATACTGGATATCATAAATAATTATCTGAGATTGATAAGTTTAAACCAGCAGATAGAAACAGCAGAAAAGGAAGTTGAACTGGAGAGGAACAGGGTCGAAGAGGTAGAGGCCCAGGTGAAGCTTGGTTACAAGAGCAGCCTGGATTTGTTTACACAGGAGACTTCTTATCAGGCAGCGGTCAATGACCTGGAGAAAATTAAGTGGGATCTGGAACAGAGC
>JAAYRT010000148.1 GCA_012518635.1 Halanaerobiaceae bacterium
ATATTATTTATAAAGAAAAAAGATTAAACGGGGGATGATAATGGATTATACTGCTTATTTTACTCAGGACATGGCCAGAAGGATTTATTATACCTTGCTGGAGGAGGATAGCGGGCAATTACCTTTTCCAGAATTTAAACTTAATTATTCTATCCGTAAACGGTCAGAGAATGATGAACCGCTGGAGGTATTACTGGATATATATACTGAGGGTAATAGTAAAGAAGCAAGTTATACTCTTAAATATGACGGATCCTACTCTAATTACCGCTTTATCAGTGGAAACGAAATTATTAAGACGTAAAGATAAATCTGTTTTAAGTATGAATTAAATTTCAAATTAAACTTAATTAAATGGGAAGGTATTCATAGTGGCGAAGGGATACAAATGTCCTAAATGTGGTAATGAGTCTTATGAACGTGATGAGATCAGGACAACAGGCAGCAGATTATCAAAAATCTTTGATGTACAGAATAAGAGGTTTTATATCATTACCTGTACCAAATGTTCTTACACAGAGTTTTATAAGAGAACTGATAGTAGCACATTAAGTAATATATTTGATTTCCTCACAGATTAATTGTTTTTGAAAAAAAGGAGGTTAAAACCTCTTTTTTTTCTTTTTGTAAAAGGAAATAATAACAAAATATAGAAGTATAATACAAGATATTGCAAAACCGGGAGGTGTGGTTATGGATGACGCCCGTTACTACTGGCTGGCCTTGAGTACCATCAGGGGACTGGGAGGAAAGAGGATGAAAAACTTACTGCAGTATTATGGAGACCCGGTTTCTATCTGGCAGGCAAATCGGAAGGAGCTGGAAGAAGTACTCAGCAGCCCTGTTCTGGCCGGTAAAATAACTGCAAAACGGGGGAATGTAAATCTGGACTGTCTGATCAGGAATTTAGAGAAAAATAAAATTAGTTTTTTATGCCTGTATGAAGAAAATTATCCTGAGAATTTAAAGAATATTTCCGACCCTCCACCTGTAATATATTATAAAGGAGAGCCGGATTTCTCTTTTCCGGCTGTGGCCATAGTGGGAGCCAGGGGATGTAGTGAATATGGTAAGAAGGTTGCCGGGAAAATTGCCTATGAGCTGTCAGAAAGGGGTATAACTGTTATCAGCGGCTTGGCCAGGGGTATTGATACTTATGCCCATATCGCAGCCCTGAAAGGAAAAGGAAAGACTATAGCTGTCAGCGGTTGCGGCCTGGATATAATCTATCCGCCGGAAAATAAAAAATTATATCAGGAGATTCAGGAAAGGGGTACACTGCTTAGCGAATATCCTCCGGGTGTTGAACCTTTGCCCGGCCATTTCCCCCAGCGGAACAGGATTATCAGCGGGTTGAGCCAGGGTGTACTGGTAGTTGAGGCAGCAGCCAGAAGCGGTTCACTGATTACGGCAGCTATAGCCCTGGAACAGGGACGAAAGCTATTTGCAATTCCAGGTAACATTGACCGCCCCCAGAGTAAAGGCGCCAACAGGTTGATCAAGGAGGGAGCAAAAGTGGTCACAGGGGTAGAAGATATAATTGAAGAACTTTTTCTTGACAGATATAGCAGTAATAGTATAAAAAATGTTGAAGGAGTAAGCCGGACAATAAACTATCCAATACTGGGTGAAGAAGAGGAGGAGATAATAAGACTCTTTGAAAAGGAGACAGAATTGACCGTAGATGAGCTTGTTAGACTTACAAATAAAAGTCCCGGAACAGTCAATACTATTCTCTTAAAACTGGAGTTGAAAGGCATTGTTTCCCGGGGTCCAGGAAAAAAATATTCCTTTATGGGTTTACAAAGCCTATTAAAACCAATATAATAAATTAATAGTTGTGTTTTATAGATATGTTTTCCTGGGGGGACTTAATATGAAAAATAATATAATAGAGATAGTCAGCCTTCTTATACAACGTTTACTGGTAGACGGCGAGGTTGTTATGGAAGAAGAAATAGTTATGGAGCTGTTGGAATTGGGCTATGAGATTAAGGATATAGATGAAGCTTTTGAATTAATTTATAATGGTACGGAAATAATAGAGGCAGAAAATGTCCGGACTGATAGTTCCAGGGCTTTTGAGATTTATAATAGAGTATTTAGCGAAGCTGAGAAACTTTATCTTCCATTAAATATACAGGGTCTATTGATTAAAGTAATCTTTTCCGGAGTCCTCTCCATTGAGGAGAGTGAGGAGATTATAAAGAGATTGATTCAGGCCAGTTATCATGAACATATTTCCAGATTGAGTCTATGGGATGTTATTGAAGAGGTTGTTGAGGACCATTCTAAGTTATATCTTTTGCTAAATGAAATAAGCGAATTTAAAGATATTGTCCCGGATGCTTATCGTTATTTAAACTAATGTATCGTTGGAGGTGTTATAGTGGCTAAAAACAAGAGCAAAAATACACTGGTCATAGTTGAATCTCCAGCAAAGGCAAAAACTATCTCAAAATTTCTCGGAAAAGGTTATAAAGTGGAAGCTTCCATGGGGCATGTTATAGATCTCCCAAAAAGTAAGATGGGAATAGATATAGATAACAACTTTGAACCCCAATATATAACCATAAGAGGTAAGGGTAAAGTTTTAAATAAACTGAGAAAAGAAGTTAAGAATAGTGAAAATGTCCTCCTGGCAACTGACCCGGACAGAGAGGGGGAAGCCATTTCCTGGCACCTGTACCGGGCCCTGAATCTGGATGAGGAAAACGTCCGGATTGAATTTAACGAGATAACCAAATCAGCAATTCAGAAAGCGTTAAAGGAAGCCAGGCCGATTGATAAAAATCTGGTAGATGCACAACAGGCCAGAAGGCTTCTTGACCGCCTGGTTGGTTATAAATTGAGCCCCTTGCTCTGGAGCAAGGTAAGAAGGGGCCTGAGTGCCGGCAGGGTTCAGACTGTTGCTGTCAAGATTATCTGTGAGCGGGAAAAAGAGATTAAGAACTTCGTAAAGGAAGAATACTGGACCATAACTGTAGAGTTTGAGCAGGATGGAGAGGTTTTCACTGCTGATCTACAGCGGATTGATGGAAAGAAATTTAAAATTAGCAATGAAACCGAAGCCCTGAAGATTGTTGAAGATTTGAAAAAAGCCGACTTCATAGTTAAAAAAGTTAAAGAAAGAGACCGGAAGAGAAATCCACTGCCTCCCTTTACTACCAGTACCTTGCAACAACGGGCTGCCAATGTCCTGAATTTTTCCGCCAATCAAACTATGTACATAGCACAGCAGTTATATGAAGGTATCGATATCGGTGCAGAAGGCACTGTCGGTCTAATCAGCTATATCAGAACAGATAGTACCAGGATTTCTGATGAAGCAGCCGGTAATGCCAGAAATTTTATCAAGGATAATTTTGGTGAAAAATACCTGCCGGAAAAAAGCAGGGTCTATGGAAGAAGCAGGGGTGCCCAGGATGCCCATGAAGCAATAAGGCCCACATCTGTTGACCGGCATCCGGAGAAAGTTAAGAAATACTTGAGTCCTGAACAATATAAATTGTATGATTTAATCTGGCGGAGATTTGTAGCCAGCCAGATGAGTCCGGCAATCTACCGGGTTCTTACTGTCAACATTCAGGCCGGAGACAAGTATCTTTTCAGAGCTACAGGTTCCCGGATAGTATTTCCAGGATTTTTAAAGGTAACAAATGAAAAGGAAAGGGAAGATGTAATTTTACCGGAGCTTGTTGAAGGCGATAAATTACCGGTCAGAAAATATGATCCACAACAGCATTTTACACAACCTCCCCCACGTTTTACTGAGGCCAGCCTGGTAAAAACACTGGAAGAAGAGGGAATAGGAAGGCCCAGTACCTATGCGCCTATCATTTCTACCATCATTTCCCGGGGTTATGTAGAAAGAGAAGGAAGACAGCTGGTACCCACTGATCTGGGCTTTATTGTTGTTGATTTATTGAGTAAGCATTTCCCCGATGTTACCGATATTGAATTTACAGCCCAGATGGAAAAGAAGCTTGACAGCATAGAAGAGGGAAAAGAAGATTGGAAAAAGATTCTGGCTGATTTTTATCATCCTTTTGCTGCCAGGCTGGAGGAAGCCATAGAGAAGATGGAGAGGGTTGAACTGGCTGCTGAAACAACAGAGGAAAAATGTGAGGTATGCGGCCGGCCCATGGTTATTAAATACGGGCGCTTTGGGAAGTTTCTGGCCTGTTCCGGTTATCCGGAATGTACTAATACCAAGCCCTTCTTAATCAAAACCGGTGTTAACTGTCCAGAGTGTAAGGATGGAGAGATTATACAGCGTAAAACACGCAGGGGCAGGATATTCTATGGCTGCAGTAATTACCCTGACTGTGAATTTACCAGCTGGAATAAGCCGGCTGACAAGGCCTGTCCTGAATGTAAGGGATTAATGGTGGAAAAGAGAAATAAGGAGAAAGGCCTGTTTTACAGTTGTATTAATGAGGAATGCGGCCACGAGGAAATTGTGGAGAAAAAATAATATTAATTAATCCTTTAGTCCTGGAGATTTGCTTGACAGTAATTAATAATTTATGATAAGATAGTGTAGGTAATTACTCAAGTATTATTTTGAATCATTTGAAAATTGAATACAGATTTAGGGAGGTCTGATTCGTGGATTTGAATCTAAGGGCTACTACTGTAGTAGCTGTTAAGCATAAAGGAGAAATAGCCATGGCCAGTGACGGGCAGGTCACCCTTGGTGACACCGTCATGAAGGCCGGGGCCAGAAAGGTGAGATATTTATATAAGGGAGAAGTTCTGGTGGGTTTTGCCGGAGCATCTGCTGATGGCTTTACCCTACTGGAGAAGTTTGAAATAAAATTAGAAGAATTTCATGGAAATCTGGAAAGAGCAGCTGTTGAACTGGCAAAAGAATGGCGGACCGATAAAGTATTGAGAAGGCTTGAGGCATTATTATTGGTTGCAAATAGTGATAAAATTCTTTTGATTTCAGGAAATGGGGATGTAATCGAGCCAGATAATGATGTTATTGCAATCGGTTCAGGTGGTCCATATGCACAGGCAGCTGCTTTAGCTATGATAAAATTTGCTAATCATATGAAGGCAAGGGATATTGCCTATGAAGCAGTTAAAATTGCTGCCGGAATCTGTATCTATACCAATGAAAACATAATAGTTGAAGAAATAGCAGGAGGTGAAGGACCATCGAAGGATTGACTCCCAGGGAGATTGTGGAAAGACTTGATAAGTATATAATTGGACAGGAAGAGGCAAAACGGGCAGTAGCCATTGCCTTGAGAAATAGATACAGGAGAAAGAAAATTGGGGATGAATTAAAGGAAGAAATCATACCCAAGAATATACTAATGATTGGTCCAACGGGTGTAGGTAAGACTGAAATTGCCAGAAGATTAGCTAAAATTACCAGGTCTCCTTTTATTAAAATAGAGGTTACCAAGTTTACAGAAGTTGGTTATGTAGGCCGGGATGTTGATTCTATAATCAGGGATCTGGTGGAAAATTCAATCCAGCTCATTAAAGAAGAAAAGATAAAAGAAGTAGAAGACAGGGCAGAAGAGCTGGCGATAGATAGAGTTCTGGATATATTGATGCCCATGCCCAGGAAAAAAAGGAAAAACCCTTTCAGTTTTTTAATAGAAAATGATAATGATGATGAATTTGATCAGGAAACTTATGACAGGATTGTCGAAAGGAGGGAAAGATTAAAGAAGAGACTTCTTGATGGTGAATTAGATGATGAGACAATTGAGATAAATGTGGAAGTACAGACACCACATATGCTGGAAATGTTCTCCGTATCTGGTGTTGAAGAGATAGGCATAAACTTCCAGGATGTTTTTGGTAATATGTTTCCTGCACCGAAAAAGAAAAGGAAGGTTACAATTGCTGAGGCAGTTAATATTCTCAAACAGGAAGAAGCCCAAAAATTGATTGATATGGATGAAGTAAGCAGGGAAGCCATTGAGAAAGTAGAAAATGACGGTATCGTTTTCCTGGATGAATTTGACAAGATTGCTGGACGGGAGTCAGGCCATGGACCGGATGTATCCAGGGAAGGTGTGCAGCGGGATATCCTGCCCATTGTTGAAGGTTCTACGGTTATGACCAAATATGGCCCAGTAAAGACAGATCATATCTTATTTATCGCAGCAGGTGCTTTTCATGTGGCTAAACCTTCAGAATTGATACCGGAACTACAGGGGCGTTTTCCCATCAGGGTTGAATTGAAGAGCTTGACAAAAGATAATTTTGTGCAGATTTTAACTAAACCCAGGAATGCCCTGATAAAGCAATATATTGCCCTGCTGGCTACAGAGGAACTAGAAGTAGAGTTTACCGATGAGGCCCTTGAGGAGATAGCTGAATTTGCCTACCGGGTAAATGAGGAGACAGAAAATATTGGTGCCAGGAGATTGCATACAATAATGGAAAGATTACTGGAAGATTTATCTTTTTCCGCTCCTGATTTAAAAGGTGAAAAAATAGTAATCGATGTAGATTATGTGAGGAAACAGTTAGGCGATGTAGTAACGAATAAAGATTTGAGCAAATATATACTATAAAGTGTATAAGTAAATGGAGGTATATAAATATGGATAAATTATTGGAAAAAAGCCGTATGATTAATAGGTTATTGCAAAGAACAGGAGGAAGGCCTGTTGATTTTGCCGAAATGGCAATGGTATTAAGGGATGCTATTGAATGTAATGTCTATATAGCCAGTAGTGAAGGGAAAATCTATGGCTATAGTTTACTGGATGATTTTGAATGTGATATCATGGAAGAAAAGATAGTCAGCGAAGGAGTACTGCCGGGTGGTTATAATAAGGAATTATTGAAGATAAGAGAAACAAGAGCCAATCTCGAAAAAGAAGATGGAGCATGTATCTTTGCTGAAGATAAGGATTGCTTATTTAATAATAAATTGACTACAATCATACCTATCCTTGGCGGAGGAGACAGGCTGGGTACGCTGGTGTTGGCCAGATATGGGGAAGAGTTCTCTGCTCATGATCTTGTGCTAGGTGAGTATGGAGCTTCTGTTGTAGGTATGGAAATTTTACGTTCCAGATCCGAGAAAATTGAAAAAGAGGCCCGGAAAAAAGCGGCAGTTCAGATTGCTATCGATACCCTGTCTTATTCTGAGTTAGAGGCGATTGAACATATATTTGAAGAGCTTGATGGTAAAGAAGGATTGCTGGTAGCCAGTAAAGTCGCAGACCGGGTTGGCATAACCAGATCCGTAATAGTTAATGCTTTAAGGAAATTTGAAAGTGCTGGTGTTATCGAATCAAGATCTCTTGGAATGAAAGGTACTTATATTAAAGTGCTCAATGATTATCTCTTGGAGGAACTGGATAAACTTAAATTGTAGTTTTGTTCGGAAAAATCATCATAAAAATAATGTCCTCTCCTGGGGGGGACATTATTTTAATATTTGCAGGAACTATTAAAGGATTGTCGAATATATAAAGAAAGATAAAATAATCCATATATAACCAAGGGGGTCTATATAGATGAGCAAAAGAGTGTTAGTAGTAGATGATGCTGCTTTTATGAGAATGATGATTAAAAATATTTTAATTGATGGTGGGTTTGAGATTGTAGGCGAGGCCGAAACAGGTAGAGATGCCATAGAAATGTATAAGGAATTAAAGCCAGATCTGGTAACTATGGATATCACTATGCCTGAAATGGATGGAATAGATGCAGTAAAGGAAATATTGGAATTTGATAAAGATGCCAAAATTATCATGTGTAGTGCCATGGGACAACAGGCCATGGTTATCGATGCTATTCAGGCCGGTGCCAAGGATTTTGTGGTAAAACCCTTTAAGCCTGATAGGGTGTTGGCTGCTATCAATAAATTATTTAATGAATAATTCTTTATCCAGGCATAGTCGGGACTTGTTAGTTAAAGGAGGTAGTTTTCATGGATAATAGGGATCAATATTTACAGATGTTTTTTGATGAATCTGCTGAATATCTGCAGCAATTAAATGAAAATGTGCTTCTGCTGGAAGAAAACCCAGAAGATGAAGAGATTATAAATGCGGTTTTCCGGGCTGCTCATTCAGTTAAGGGTATGTCTGCTACTATGGGTTATGATCGTTTAACTGATTTAACACATAGGATAGAAAATATTTTAGCCAAGGTTAGAAATAAAGAACTGCTGATAAATGAATATATAATTGACACACTGTTTTCAGGGCTGGATTACATAAAATTATTACTTGATGATATAAGGGCTAATGGGGAAGAAGTTACTGATGTCAGTGATTATTTATACAAATTGGAGGAAATCCTGGAAAATGGCGGTGTTATTCAGGAAACTGAGGAAATAGAAATGGAAGTAGAAACCGGCCAGCAGGATTTTACCGGTATGCTTCCTTTAACTGAGGAAGAAAAAGAAGATATTTATAATAAAATGACCAGCGATGATAAGATTTTTAATATTAAAGTGATGCTGGCTGAGGATTGTCTGCTCAAGAATGTCCGGGGATATATGATTTTGAAGAAAGCCCAGGAAATGGGGTATTTAGCCAAATCCAATCCAGACCAGAGGAAGATTGAAGATGAGGATTTTGGTAATGCCATATATATTAAACTGGTATCCTCGTTAAGAGAAAAACAAATTAAACAAGAACTTGCAGATATAATTGATGTGGATGAGGTAATTATTCATACAGAAAAGAAAGAAGTAGAAGTTGTAAAAGAAGTTGAAAAAGAGGAGAAAAAAATCCTGGTTGATAATAGTAAAAAACAAAGAGAAGGATTATCAAATATTCAGGTTTCCCCTACTGTTCGTGTGGATATTAAAAAGTTGGATAACTTGATGAATATGGTAGGGGAATTGTTAATTAATAAGACCAGACTTGAAGGGCTGAATATTCAAAGTGATGTATACCAGGATATTATTCAGCAGCTGGACCGGGTAACCCAGGACTTACATCATATTGTAATGCAGATCAGGATGGTTCCCATTGGCGGTATTTTTAATAGATTTCCACGTATGGTCAGGGATCTCTCCAAGGAATTGGATAAGGAGATTGATTTGATTATTGAAGGTGCCGATACTGAGCTGGATCGTTCCCTTATTGATGAATTAGGCGATCCCTTGATGCATATCCTGAGGAATTCCATTGACCATGGTATAGAGAGACCGGAAATCAGGAAACAAAAAGGCAAATCACCAGAAGGTACTATTTTGCTGCGGGCCTATCAGAAAGGCAGTGAGATTATCATCGAGGTAGAAGATGATGGGGCAGGTATTGATACTGATGTAATTGTAAAGAAAGCCATTGAGAGGGGCATTGTCACTCCTGATGAGGCCAGGCAGATGGAGGAAAGAGACAGGCTGAATCTTATATTCCAACCCGGCTTCAGTACCTCTGAACAAGTAACAGATATATCCGGCCGTGGAGTAGGTATGGATGTGGTCAGAAGCGTTGTTGAAGCTCTGGACGGCCAGGTTTACCTGGAATCAGAGCTGGATGTAGGTACCCGCTTCACAATTTCATTGCCATTGACCCTGGCAATAACCCAGGCTTTGATGGTAGTAATAAATGATGAAGTTTATGCCATTCCTTTGGGCAGTATTAGCGAGACTCTGCTTATCAGTCCTGATGAGATTATGCAGGTAAGGGGACAGGAGGTTATACTACTCAGGGAAAATACAATCCCACTGGTAGAGGCATCCAGACAGCTGAATCTTCCTGTTGAATATGGAAGGTACAGGGAAAATGAGGAGATACCTGTTGTCATAATCAAATCTGCAGAAAGGCAGATTGGTCTTATCGTGGATGAATTGTTGAACCAGCAGGAGATCGTTATCAAATCATTGGGCAAGTATTTGGTCAATATTAAAAATATCAGTGGTGCTACTATAGTGGGAGACGGAGATGTGGCCTTGATACTTGATGTGCGGAATATTGCTTAAGGGGAGGAGTATCTTATGGATTATACTCTTAGAGAAGACGAACTAATGGAAGATAGTGAGAGAAAACAGGTTGTGGTTTTTCTGCTGGCTGATGAGGAGTATGCAGTTGATATTACCCAATCGAAGCAGATTATAAAGGTTTCTAAAATAACCCCAGTACCAAATACCCCTGAATATGTCAGGGGAGTGATTAATTTGAGAGGACAGATTGTACCGGTTGTAGACCTGCGTAAACGCTTTAATATTACAGGTGCTGTGGAGAAAGAACGGATTATTACTATTGAATATGAAGACATACTCATTGGCCTGCTGGTAGATGATATTAAAGAGGTTTTATGGTATGATATAGAGAAAGAATTGGAATCAGCACCAGAGATTGATAGTGCCGTCAAGCAGGATTTTATAAAGGGAGTTATTAAAAAAGGCAAGAGGTTGATTGTATTAATAGATCTGGAAAAATTGTTGTTTGACAATAGACAAGTATCTGTATGATGAACGGATATATCTGTCAGGTTGAGGGAGGTATTTATGTTGTTATCTAATTTTAAAAATAGAAAAAAAGATGATATACAACAGGAGGAAAGACAGTTCATTGTTTTTACTGTTGGGCAGGAGAGATTTGGTGTTGATGTTAACCAGATTAAACAGGTCATACCTGTAATGGAAGCAACCCATATTCCTAATTCTCCTTCTTTTGTCAAAGGAGTTATTAATCTTAGGGGGGATATAATTCCCATTATAGATTTGGCTGATAAGCTGTCCCTGAAACAAAGCCAGGTTGACGAAGAAAAGAAAAGGATAATCATTGTGGAACTGGATGAGATAAGTAACATAGGTATGCTGGTAGATACTGTAACAGAGATGATTAGAATCCATGCAGATAAAATCACAGATGCTCCGGAAATTGCCAGGGCTGTCCACACCGATTATATACAGGGAGTTGCTAAAATAGATAAACAGTTATTGATTTTGTTGAATTTAAATAAAGTATTAACTACGGAGGAGTTAATAGAGCTGGGAAAAATAGAGTTCTAAATTATCTTCTGTGAGGTGTCTATCATGTCAGATTTGATTAACCATTTAACAAGTATCCATAAGGATGTATTAAAGGAAATAGGCAACATAGGAGCTGGTAATGCAGCAACTGCTTTTGCCCAATTTCTTAATACCAGGATCCATATGACAGTTCCATCAGTTACTATTGTTCCTATAGAGGATGTACCGGAACTTACTGGGGGAGTAGAAAGCCGGGTTATTAGTGTTTTGTTGAGGGTAACAGGGGAGAGTCCTGGCAGTATTCTGCTGGTTTTTTCAGAGAATAGCACTTTGAATCTGTTGGAGATGATTACTGATTATGAGATTGATATAAATAATCTTGAAGAAGTAGAGATATCTGCGGTCATGGAAATTGGTAATATTTTATCAGGCTCTTATCTCAATGCTATTAATCAGATGACTGGCCTTAATCTTTTTCAATCAGTTCCGGCTTTTGCTCATGACATGGCTGGTGCCATTTTAAGTTCTTCAATGCTCAGTATTGCAGAAAATGATTATGCCTTACTGATTGAAACCAAGTTTATTAACGGTGATGAAGAGATAGAGGGCTTTTTCTTTTATATACCTGATCCCGGCTCCCTGGAAAAAATACTAAATTCATTGGGGATAGAGACTACATGAGCGAAACAGTTCGGGTGAAAATGGCGGAATACCATGTCGGTAAATCGCCAGATGTTTTAATCACCATAGGACTGGGTTCCTGTGTGGGAATAGCCCTTTATGATGATATCAGTAAAGTAGGCGGACTTATACATATTATGCTGCCCAAAAGTAATGATACTGAAAATTTAAAGCCTGCTAAATATGCTGACACTGGCATTCCCCTTATGATTGAGAAGATGGTGGAGGCCGGTGCTGTAAGGGAAAACATTACTGCCAAAATTGCCGGGGGAGCACACATGTTTTCCAGTTCAGGTGATATGGTAATCCAGATTGGAAAAAGAAATATAGAGGCTGTTTGTCAGATTCTGGAGGATTTAAATATCCCCATAACAGGTGAAGACCTGGGAAAAGATTATGGCCGGACCATGGAGTTTTATACAGAAGACGGCCGGGTCAAGATCAGGTCCTATAAAAAAGGGGAGAAATTTATATAAAATTATAATTGATAATTATTATATTATATGGTATACTAACCTATGGTTGAAAATTACACACGCTTAAGGACCTGGCTATCTGGTGCTGTTCTAAACAGTGGATATTCAGGGATGAGTTAGGCGGAGGCAAACCAGGAAAGGAGGTGGAAGGTATGTCAGTTGTGAATATGAAACAATTACTGGAGGCAGGGGTTCATTTTGGACATCAAACCAGAAGATGGAACCCTAAAATGGCCGAGTATATTTTTACTGAGAGAAATGGTATCTATATTATAGATTTACAGAAAACAGTAAATCTAATCAATAAGGCCTATGAATTTGTAAAAGATGAAGTAGCCAAAGGCAAAACAATTCTTTTTGTAGGTACCAAAAAGCAGGCTCAGGAGACTATTAAGGAAGAGGCCCAGCGTTGTGGCATGCCTTATGTAAACCAGAGGTGGTTAGGCGGTATGCTGACCAATTTCCAGACCATTAAAAAGCGTGTAAACCGCTTAAATGAGCTGGAGAAAATGGAAGAGGAAGGCCTTTATGATGTCTTGCCTAAGAAAGAGGTCATCCAGTTAAAGAAAGAACAGGAAAAATTACTGCGTTTCCTGGGTGGAATCAGGGATATGAAAAATCTTCCTGATATCATATTTGTGGCCGATCCCAGGAAAGAAGCTATTGCAGTTGCTGAAGCCAGGAAGCTTAATATTCCTATTGTAGCCATTGTTGATACAAACTGTGATCCTGATCTGGTTGATTATGTAATTCCAGGCAACGACGATGCTATCAGGGCTATTAAACTAATTACAGGTGTAATAGCTGATGCTGTTCTGACTGGAAAGCAAGGTGAACAGATGGAAGACACAGTTGAACCTGCAAAGGAAACAAAGGAAGAGGCAGCAGTTGAAGAAGAGGCAGTAGAAGAAACAGTAGTGGAAGATGACCTGGAGGCTTAGTATATAGTTTATTAAAGAGGCGTTGTAAGAGGGTTTAAATCTTGCTGCGCCTTTTTTTAAGGTTATTTACATAGACAAAAGGAGGTTATATAGATGCCCAGCATGAAAGATATCAAGGAATTAAGGGAAAGAACCGGTGCCGGTATAATGGATTGTAAAAAGGCCCTGCAGGAAACCAATGGAGATATTGAGGCCGCTATAGAATACTTAAGGGAGAAAGGTATTGCTGCTGCTGCTAAAAAAGCCGGCAGGATTGCTGCTGAAGGTAAAGTCAGTGTTTTAATTGACGAAGACCGTAAAAAGGGTGTTATCCTGGAAGTAAACAGTGAGACTGATTTTGTTGCCAAAACAGATAATTTTAACACCCTCCTGGACAATCTTTCCAGACATTTATTGCAAAGCAATGCAAATAGTATGGAGGATGTTCTGGCAGAAAGCTGGTTTATGGATGACAGCAAAGATGTGAATACAGTTATTAAGGAAGCTATCGCCAATATTGGGGAAAACCTGAATTTAAGGAGATTTAACCGCTATGAGACAGATGGATTCCTCTATGACTATATCCACATGGGCGGTAAAATTGGTGTAATTGTTGATATCGATGGGGAAAACACTGAGGAAAATCAGCTGGCAGCCAAAGATATTGCCATGCATGTTGCTGCCAGTGCTCCTGAATATATTGACAGATTCCAGGTTCCAGCAGATGTGGTTGAGAGAGAAAAGAATATTTATAAAGAACAGATGTTAAATGAAGGCAAGCCAGAACATGTAATCGAAAAAATTGTAGAAGGTAAGCTGGATAAGTTCTACAGCGAAATCTGTTTACTGGAGCAGGCCTTTGTGAAGGATACTGACAAGACTGTTGCCCAGGTACTGGAAGAAAATGGTCTTAAAGTAAATGCTTTTACCCGTTTTGAACTGGGTGAGGGTATTGAAAGAAAAGAAGAAAATTTTGCTGAAGAGGTTATGAAAGAATTAGGAAAGAATAAATAATTGTTACTAAAAAAGAGAGCACAATTGTGTGTTCTCTTTTTTAAAAAAGGGATTAATAATTTTATAACGAATATTTAGATGGAGGTACAACTCATGGAACACAGACCAGTATATTCCCGGGTTTTATTGAAGATAAGCGGTGAAGCTCTGGCAGGTGATCAGGGTTTTGGAATTGACCCGGCAGTAATCCAGCAGATTGCCAGAGAGATTTATGAAGTAGTCACAAAAACTAAAGTAGAAATGGCCATAGTAGTAGGGGGAGGCAATATATTCAGGGGAATTGCCGGTAGTGCAAAAGGTATGGATCGCGGTACTGCAGACTATATGGGGATGTTGGCCACTGTTATTAATGCAATGGCCTTACAGGATGCAATTGAAAAACTTGGTCTGGAGTCCAGGGTTCAATCTGCCATTGAGATGAGACAGGTAGCGGAACCATATATAAGGAGGAGGGCAATCCGTCATCTGGAGAAGGGGAGAGTGGTTATCTTCGCAGCGGGGACCGGTAATCCGTTTTTCTCGACAGATACTGCAGCAGCATTGAGGGCGGCGGAGATATCTGCAGATGCTATCCTTATGGCCAAAAATGTTGACGGGGTTTATGATAGTGATCCGGTAATCAATCCTGATGCCAGGATGTATGATGAACTGACCTATTTTGAAGTTCTTAATAAATCACTGAAAGTTATGGATTCAACTGCAGTATCCCTTTGTATGGATAATCATATTCCTTTAGTTGTTTTTGCTGTAAAGGAACCTGGAAATATATTGAAAGCAGTTACCGGTGAAAAGATCGGTACAACAGTGAAATAATTATATTTTTTTGGCCTTATATTTTTTATTCCTAGTAGATTAGCCTGGTATAATATATGAATTATTATATTTTTAAAAAAAATGGGGGGATAATATTGGTAGATCAGGTTAAAAAGAACGCAGAGGAGAGAATGAAAAAAACCATTGAGGCTACAAAGGAGGATTTTGCCACAATCAGGACAGGGAGAGCCCGGCCTTCACTGTTAAATAATGTCATGGTTGATTATTATGGAACCATGACCCCTGTAAACCAGATGGCCAAAGTCTCTGCACCTGAAGCCAGGCTTCTGGTTATAGAGCCCTGGGATAAGTCAATGCTGCCAGATATCGAGAAGGCTATTTTGAAGGCAAACCTTGGTCTGGTACCCAATAATGATGGTACTTTGATTAGAATCAGCATACCCCAATTAACCGAAGAGCGGAGAAAAGAGCTGGTTAAGGTAGTGAGGGATAAGGCGGAAAAAGGAAAGATCGCTATCAGGAGTATCCGCCAGGATGCCAATGCCGAATTAAAGAAACTGGAAGGTAATGGAGAAATATCTGAGGATATGTATCATCGCGGCCTTGATTCCATACAGGAACTGACTGATACCTATATAGAAAAAGTAGATGAGTTGTTGAAGGATAAAGAGGCTGAGATAATGGAGGTTTAAGATTTCCCCCTCTACAGAGGGGGTAATTACTTTGCTGAAGGTGATAGTATGTCGATACCGTCCCATGTAGGTATAATCATGGATGGAAATGGCAGATGGGCAAAGGAAAGGGGATTGCCCAGGAGAGAGGGACACCTGGCTGGCATAGATTCGCTGGAAAGTGTGTTGAGGAGGGCAGAGAAACTGGGCATACCCTGTTTGACCGTCTATGCCTTTTCTACAGAGAACTGGAAAAGGCCGGGAAATGAAGTCAAGTTTCTCCTGCAATTATTTGAGGAGACCCTGATGAACAGGGCAGAAGACCTATTCAGGAATAATATTAAAGTAAAGGTAATCGGCCGGCGGGATGGCCTGCCTCACGGCCTGCTTAGGACAATCGATAGGATAGAAGAAAAAACCGCCGGTAATAGGGATCATATTCTGAATATAGCCTTTAATTATGGGGGCAGGGCTGAGATTGCCCATGTAGTTTCCCGTATAATCCAGGATATTGAAGAAGGTAAGGAATTTAGACAGATTGATGAAAATGTGATCGAGAATTATCTATATAATCCAGAATTTCCGGAAGTGGAATTGCTGATCAGGACCGGTGGAGAAAAGAGGTTGAGTAATTTCCTTCTCTGGCAGTCAGCCTATGCTGAATTGTATTTTACTGAGAAATACTGGCCTGATTTTGACGGTGATGAGCTGGAAAAGGCCATTGAAGATTTTAAAAAAAGAAACCGGAGGTTTGGCGGTTTAAAGGAAAAGGGTGGTGAATGATGCTTCAGAAAAGACTAATTAGTGCAATTATTGGCATAATTATAGTCCTGTTTTTTATATGGGCTGGTTCTGTGCCCTTTGCTTTATTGCTCCTTCTTGTCAATTGTGTGGCCTTTAATGAATATAATTCCATGTTACCGGGCCCTTATAAAAACAATTTACCCTTATTGCTGTCATTAAGTATATTTATCATCATTACTACATATTTAAATAGTAGAGGTATCCTGAGTATACCTCCGGCTTTTGTTTTGACCACCGTTTTATTTATTCTTTTTACTTATCACATCTTTAAGACAGATAATGAGAGTTTTCTCGACAGGCTGTCCTATAATTTACTGGGTCTTGTTTATATAACAGCAGGGGTATTATTTCTCCTTTTATTGAGGGATTATAATCTGGCACCCTTCAGTGAAACCAAGGCCCTCTGGCTGGCATTATTGACAACCTGGGCGGCAGATACAGGTGCTTATTTTATCGGTATGAGATTTGGCAAGACTAAATTTATTGAAAAGAGTCCCAATAAATCACTGGAAGGTGTCTTTGGAGGAATTTTACTGGCTATAATTGTAGTAACTGTCTATACAAATATACTGGGTATCTTTAACTACCGGTTTGTTATTTATGCATTCCTGACAGCCATTGTAGCTGTATTGGGTGACCTTTTTGAATCAAGTTTAAAAAGGGCTACAGGTGTAAAGGATTCGGGTAATATCTTACCAGGCCATGGTGGCATACTGGACCGTCTGGACAGTCTTTTCTTCACAGCCCCCTTTACCTATTATTTCCTGCTCTTTTTTATTGGCTGATAATTATAGTGCCCTTTTTTCATGAGAATATAAAGGGGTTTTTAAATGGAAGTTTGGCTGAAAAATATAGTTTTAGCTTTTGTACTTCTGGTCTTGATTTTCCTGCTCCTGCATTTGTCCTTGATTTATTTAACACCATTTTTGCTGGCTGTATTATTGGCCGGATTACTTAATCCGCCTGTAAATTTACTGGCAGAAAAGGCAGGCCTGGAAAGGTCCCTGGCTGCCTTTCTTGTCCTTTTTCTTTTTACAGCCCTGCTTCTTTTTTTTATTTTTACCGGGCTGTTCCAGATTTACCTGGAACTTAATAAACTATTGCTTTCTTTACCTGAATCTACTCATATATTGCAGGAGATTAAAATTCTGTTCCTGGAAAATTTGCGTTTATTGTCTTCACCTCTGGAGAGGATTTTGCAGGAAAACCTGGAATTATTATATAATACCCTGAAAGAAGGGCTTCTTTTTCTTGCTAATAATCTGTTGAATATCCTGGCTAAATTACCTTTAGTCCTGTCTGTTGTAGTCCTGACCCTGATCACTACATATTTTTTAACCTGTGATGTAGATAAAATCAATGCCTTTATCCTTACCCTGTTTCCGGAAAGATACAGGGGGAGGATACACCGTTTGGAAAAAGAAATCCTTAATTCCGGCCTGAAATTTCTCCGGGCAGAATTGATATTGATGAGCGTTACCGGTATCATTACCTATCTGGGCCTTTTGCTGGCAGGTAATGATTTTGCCCTATTAATAGCCCTGACTGTTGCTTTGCTGGATTTTATACCCCTTCTTGGTCCAGGAATAGTATTTGTACCCTGGATTTTGTTTAATATCTTTACTGGAAAATTATATGCCGGTCTGGAGATTTTGATCATCTATACCCTGGCAACTGCCATCCGCCAGGGATTGGAAGGGAAGATAATGGGTCAGGAAATGGGTTTACACCCTTTGCCTGCCATGATTGCCTTCTATATAGCCTGCAGGTTATCCGGACCCCTGGGTTTTATTACCGGGCCTGGTACCCTGCTTTTGTGGAAGGCAGTCTGGAATTCCGGTTTATTCCCCAAACAGATTGTTTTCAGGGAGTAAATCAGTGGAAATTCTGCAGGGAAAATAATGGGAGAAAATGATTATATTTTCCGGGAGTGAAGTAGATGAAAAAAATAATACTGCTTGGTTCAACAGGATCTATAGGTACACAGACTCTTGATGTTATAGACAGCTTTGCCGGTGAGTGGGAGGTGCTGGCCTTATCTGCCAATAGCAATATAGATTTATTGGAAAAACAGGCCAGAAAATACAGACCCCTTTATCTGGCAATCGGGAATAATAAGCTGAAGGAAGAATTAGAATATCGTTTAGGTGATCTGGATATAAAGGTTTTAAGCGGGGATGAGGGGCTGGAGTTTCTGGCCGGTGAACTAGAGGCAGACCTGGTCATAAACTCCATCGTCGGTGCTGCCGGCTTAAAACCGACCATTGCCGCATTGAAAGCCGGTATTAAACTGGGCCTGGCCAATAAGGAGAGCCTGGTCATCGGTGGAGAGATAATTGAAAGGCACTTTTCAGACCGGGTTATTTTGCCCATTGATAGTGAGCATAATGCTGTCTTTCAGTTACTTGACGGGAAGGAAGCAGCTGAGGTGGAAAATATTATCCTGACTGCCTCTGGCGGACCCTTCCGGAACTATCCCCTGGATAAATTGGACAAAGTTACTGTGGAAGAGGCCTTGAAACACCCTAATTGGGATATGGGTGGTAAGATTACTATCGATTCTGCCACCATGATGAATAAGGGTCTGGAAGTGATTGAAGCCCGCTGGTTATTTAAACAATCTTATGATAAAATTAAAGTTATAATTCATCCAGAAAGTATCATCCATTCCATGGTTGAGTTTGTAGATGGTTCAATACTGGCAGAGATGAGTTTACCTGATATGCGGCTGCCAATCCAGTATGTACTCACTTATCCTGAACGACGGCCGTCTAAACGGGAGCGGCTTGATTTGGCCAGTCTGGGACAGCTGAATTTCCAGGAGCCGGATTATGAGAAATTTCCTGCTTTAAGGCTGGCCTATGAGGCTGGCAGGGCCGGGGGAACTATGCCAGTAGTCCTGAATGGAGCAAATGAGATAGCTGTTGCTGCTTTCCTGGAGAGGAAAATACCCTTTACAATGATACCGGAACTGATTGAAAAAGCCATGGAAAGACATGATAATATAAGCAGGCCATCGCTGGAAGATATCTATCTGGTTGATGAATGGTCAAGAAAAATCACCAGGGAGGTTATGGAGAGTGTTATCGGTAATTAGTTTTATAGTTGTTCTGGGAATACTGGTTTTTGTTCATGAATTCGGCCATTATATTACTGCAAAACTAGTGGGTATCAGGGTTGAAGAATTTGCCCTGGGTTTCGGGCCGAAGATTTTTTCCAGAAAACGCGGGGAGACCCTATATTCTATACGGATTATACCTTTAGGCGGATTCTGCCAGATGACCGGAGAGAATCCCCCTGATGAAAATATGAGTGAAGAGGAAAGGCTTAGTTATGAGGAAGCCAGAAAAGAGGGACGGACCTTTACTCAAAAGAGCCCTCTACAGCGTTTTGCTGTTATCCTGAACGGGGCCATGATGAATTTTCTGCTGGCCATCCTGATATTTGCCCTGATTTTTGTCCTGTACGGTATAGCAGTTGACAGTATGGATACGAATATAATCGGTGATGTAGCCCTGGGGAGTCCAGCTGCTGAGGCAGGGTTGAAGATTGGGGATAGGATTATTGATATAGAGGGCCAGGTAATAGAAAAATGGGGTGATATATCTGGTATAACCAGGGATGCCGATGGGAAAGCCCTGAAAATAACATATATCCGGAATAACAGGGAATTTACTACCACGGTAGTACCCCGTTTTGAACCAGCCTATGGCTATGCTGTGATAGGCATTGCCCCCCAGACAGTCAGGGAGAAAGTCGGTGTATTCCAGGCCCTGCGCCTGGGCTTCCTGCAAACCGCTAACCTCCTCTGGTTTACTATTACTGCCATTGTCAAGATGATTACAGGAAAACTGGCTGTAGATGTCGGCGGACCGGTCATGATAGCCACTATGGTAAATCAGGCTACCGGGCTGGGGCTGGCCAGCTTATTGAATCTGACGGCTGTACTCAGTCTTAATCTGGGTTTCTTTAACCTGCTGCCCTTCCCGGCACTGGATGGCGGGAGATTGATTTTTATCATTTATGAGATGCTCAGGGGTAAACCGGTTGATCATGAGAAAGAGAGCATGGTGCATATAGTCGGATTGGTTATCCTTATGTTACTGATGGTGTTTATTTTGATAAGGGACATCGGCAGGTTTTTATTATAGTTTTAATAGATTTTAGTTGCACTTAAATTGTTTAAAGTTAATAAACGGAGGAATTTTATGCGGCGTAAGACCAGAAAAGTTTATTACGGGAATGTTGCTGTTGGCGGGGATGCCCCAATAACAGTACAGTCAATGACCAATACAAAGACAGCAGATGTAGAGGCTACTGTCAAACAGATCCGGGACCTGGCTGCTGCCGGTTGTGAGATTATACGGGTAGCCGTACCGGATATGGAAGCAGCAAAGAGGTTGGGGGAAATCAAGGAACAGATTGATATCCCTCTGATTGCAGATATACATTTTGATTACAGACTGGCTCTGGAAGCCATAGAACAGGGGGTAGACGGCCTGAGGTTAAACCCTGGTAATATTGGACAGGCTGACCGGGTAAGGGAGGTGGCCCAAAGGGCCATAAAGGCCGGGATACCTATCCGGGTGGGGGTCAATTCTGGTTCCATTGAGAAAGGAATCCTGGCTAAATACGGCGGCCCGACTGCAGAGGGTATGGTAGAGAGTGCCCTTAACCAGGTCTCTATACTGGAGGAAAATGATTTTCAGGATATAGTTATCTCCCTGAAGGCTACTGATGTAATGATGACCATCAGGGCTTATGAATTGATGGCTGAAAGGGTTGATTATCCTTTCCATATCGGTATCACCGAAGCTGGTACTATCTGGGCCGGAACCATCAAATCAGCAGCCGGTATCGGGGCCCTTCTGTCCCGCGGTATAGGAGATACTATCAGGATTTCCCTGACCGGTGATCCTCTGGAAGAGGTCAGAGTGGGCTGGCAGATACTGAAGGCCTTACGCTTGCGCAGGAAGGGTGCTGAGATTATCTCCTGTCCAACCTGCGGCCGTACCGAGATTGATTTGATTTCCCTGGCCAATCAGGTGGAGGAAATGCTGGAAAAATATGAAAAGGATATCACTGTAGCTGTAATGGGATGTGTAGTCAACGGCCCTGGTGAAGCCAGGGAGGCAGATATCGGAATCGCCGGGGGCAGGGGAGTTGGCCTGATTTTCAGAAAAGGTGAGATTATTAAAAAGGTACCAGAAGAGAAATTGCTGGAAGAACTGGAGAAAGAGATTAATTTAATGTAGGGAGTGGTTAGTAATGAGGATGTCTAATCTATATTTACCAACATTAAAAGAGACACCGGCAGAGGCGGAGGTTCCTAGCCACCAGTTGATGCTGAGGGCCGGGTTGATGAGAACATTGACTGCAGGTGTATATACATATCTGCCCCTGGGCTGGCGGGTTATCAGAAAGGTAGAGGAGATTGTCCGGCAAGCCATGGATGAAAGCGGTGCCCAGGAGTTATTGATGCCTGTTATCCATACAGCTGAGTTGTGGAAGGAATCCGGCAGGTGGGAGCAATTCGGCCCCCAGATGATTAAATTTCAGGACCGGAAGGGCCGGGACTACTGCCTCGGGCCTACCCATGAAGAGGTTGTTACAGCACTGGTCAGAGGTGAAATTAGGTCATACAAGGACCTGCCCCTTAACCTGTACCAGATCCAGACCAAGGTGAGGGATGAGATCAGGCCCCGTTTTGGTGTTATGAGAGGCCGGGAGTTTATAATGAAAGATGCCTATTCCTTTGACAGGGATTATGAGGGCCTGGATAAAAGTTACCGGGCCATGTATGATGCCTATATGAAGGCTTTTAGCGGTTGCGGCCTTGAGGTAAGGGCAGTTGAGGCTGATACCGGGGCCATGGGCGGCAGTGAATCCCATGAGTTTATGGTTTTAGCTGAAGTGGGGGAAGACCGTATAGCCTTTTGTGATTCCTGTTCCTATGCTGCCAATGTAGAGAAGGCTGTGGCCGGTGAAATGGGAAGTACCGGTAGTGAAGAAATGAAGGAACTTGAAGAGGTTCATACACCAGGCCAGAAGACCATTGAGGAAGTAACGGAATTTCTGGGGGTGGAACCGGCAAGGACCATCAAGTCACTGGCCTTACTTGCTGACGGTGAGCCTGTTCTTGTATTAATAGCCGGAGATGACCAGCTAAATGAGGTAAAACTAGCTAATTACCTTGGTGCCAATGAATTGACAGCAGTTGATGATGAGGATTTTGATAAATATTACCACAGCACAGCCGGTTTTATAGGCCCGGTAGGAATGGAAGGTGTCCGTATACTGGCTGACCTGCGGGTTAGGGATATAGTAAATGGCGTTACAGGTGCAAATAAAACAGATTATCATTTGATAAATGTTAATCCGGAAAGGGATTTTACTGTTGAAGACTATCTGGATCTACGCATAGTTAAAGACGGCGATCCCTGTCCAAAATGTGGTGGAAGGCTGGAGATTAAATCCGGCATAGAGGTTGGCCATATTTTCAAATTGGGTACCAGATATAGTGAGAGTATGGGAGCCACCTATCTTGATGAGAATGGGAAAGAACAATTAATAGTGATGGGCAGCTATGGTATTGGTATAAGCAGGCTGGTAGCTGCTGCTATTGAACAGAACCATGATGAAAAGGGTATCATCTGGCCGAAGGTCATTGCGCCATATCAGGTTATAATCCTGGCTCTGGGTGAGGATGAGGAAGTTGTAAAAGTCTCAGAAGAACTTTACCGGGAACTGGCCGCCAGAGGTGTGGAGACCTTACTGGATGACCGCAAGGAAAGGCCAGGAGTCAAGTTTAATGATGCCGATTTAATCGGTATTCCCCTGCGTATTACTATTGGTGCCCGCTCCCTGAAAAACAATCTCATAGAAGCCAGGGTCAGGAGAACAGGAGAAGAAATGCAGATAGGTTTGGAGGAATCAGTGGAGAGAATTATTGAGATACTGGACAGAATAGAGTAAGTGATGTGGAATGAAAATTACAGCCTTAATCCCCGTTTATAATGAAGAAAATACCATTGAAGGGGTTGTCAGTGCACTTAAGAATAATCCGCTGATAGATGAAATACTGGTTGTTGATGATGGCTCTACCGATGATAGTGCAGACCTGGCCAGAGGAATGGGCGTATGGGTTATCAGCCTGGGAGAAAATCAGGGAAAGGGAGCTGCCCTGGAGCGGGGCATAAAGGAGATCCAGAGTGATATTATCCTGATGCTGGATGGGGACCTGGTAGGATTGGATGATATACATATCCAGCAGTTACTTGATCCGGTCCTGAATGATGAATGTGATATGACTGTTGGGGTTTTTTGCCATGGCAGGGGAGCGACAGATCTGGCCCAATTGCTGGCCCCCCATCTTTCCGGCCAGCGGGCGGTAAAGACCAGTATCATAAAAGATATAGAAGGCCTTTCCGACTGTGGTTATGGAGTGGAGCTGGCCATAAATGAATATATAAAGAAAAAGGGCCGGCTGCAATATGTTGAATTACCAGAACTGACCCATGTGATGAAAGAGGAAAAACGGGGATTTATAAGGGGATTTCAGGACCGTCTCAAAATGTATTCTGATTTAATCAGGATAAGATTTGATAACCTGAAGAACAGATGAATTTAATGAGGGATAAAGATGATTACAGCAATCAAAGTTGATAATGATTATTCCCGGATAATTAAATATATCTTGCTGGATGAAGAAAAAAAGGAGTGTATTTTGATATTAACCGGCCAGCAAGATGGAGAAGAGCTGGATGGAATTAAAGAAGAATTGAAGGATATGGTGGGCGGTGCCTATCAGATAATTGCCCTGAACAGGCTTTCCAGGGAGGATGAGCTCTTCTTTCTCTGGCCTCATATAACGGAGATACTCCAGGATAAATATTCCTACATCAATGGTTTCCTGGAAAGAGCCCGCCTGGAATTGAAGGGAAACAGGCTCCTGATAGAGGTAGAAACAAACCTGGCCTATAAGCAGTTAAATGATGAAAAGGTCAGGACCTTTATTGAGAAGGAACTGGCAGGCCTGCTTGATGAAGAAATAGTTCTGGAAGTCAAAAATGGAGATCTATTGAAAGATATCCCCCTGGAGATAGACAAAAAAGAGCTGGAAAATAAATTTCTCAAGAGCAGGAGGAAGAAACCAGCAGAGAAGACTGTCTCAGATAATGGTATAATCTATGGCAGGAAAATCTCTGCGGATAAAACCCACAGGTTGAATGAGATCCAGGGGGAGATAGACCATATTGTCGCAGAGGGCCTGATTTTTAATCTGGAAGAAATAAAAAGCAGGAGGGGTAATTCCTTTTACCTGATTGATATAACTGATTACAGTAATTCCATCACAGTGAAATTATTTCCCAGAAGAAATAAAAATCTGGAAGGGGAATTGAAAAAAGGCCGCTGGATCAGGGTTGAGGGGTATGTGCAGAATGACCAGTTCTCCAGGGAACTGGTTTTGATTGCCGACCATATAAATGATATAGATGATTTAATTGAGAGACGCCAGGACCTGGCGGAAGAGAAAAGAATAGAGCTTCACCTGCATACCAAGATGAGTGCCCTGGATGCTGTTGTAGATGTGGGAGAGGCCATTGCCAGGGCTGCTGAATGGGGCCATCCGGCAGTTGCCATTACTGACCATGGAGTTGTACAGGCTTATCCTGATGCCTATTGGGCAGGGAAAAAACATGGAATAAAGATCCTCTATGGTCTTGAGGCCTATCTGGTAGATGATGGTGAGGATATAATCTATAGGCCCCTGAAGGGGAAAATCCAGGACTTTACCTATGTGGTCTTTGATTTTGAGACAACAGGCCTGAACAGCAGGAATGATGAAATAATAGAAATTGGTGCTGTCAAGCTGAAAAAAGGCAAGATAATCGATGAATTTTCTACCTTTGTCAGGCCTGTCAATCCTGTACCGGCCAATATAACAAGGCTTACTGGAATCACCGGGGAGATGGTCAAGGATGCACCAGTAATAGAAGAAATTATAGATAGTTTCATAGAATTTATAGGAGATGCCGTCCTGGTTGCCCACAATGCCAGTTTTGATTATGGCTTTTTGAAGAGTGCCCTGAAAAAATGCGGACGTTCTTATCTGGAAAATCCTATCCTGGATACCCTGGCCCTGAGCAGGGCTCTCTATCCAGGATTTAAAAATCATAGATTGAATACCCTCTGTGAGGAATTGGGTGTCAGCCTGGAAAATCATCACCGGGCTGTTGATGATACCAGGGCTACGGCAGAACTACTGACTATAATGCTGGCCCGGGTGAAGGAAGAGAAGATAAGCAAGCTGGAGGATATCAATAAACTAAGTAAGAATATAGATTGGCGGAACCTCAGGACTTATCACCTGCTCGTCTTTGCCAGAAACAAGGATGGACTGCGGGACTTATATAAACTGGTATCCAGTTCACATATTAAACACTTTTACAGGGTGCCAAGAATCCTGAAAAGCGAACTAACCCATGTCAGGGACAATCTTTTGATTGGTTCAGCCTGTGAAGCCGGGCAGTTATACCGGGCCATCCTGGAAAACCAGGATGAACAGGAAATCAATAAAATTGTCCGCTTCTATGATTTTCTGGAAGTACAGCCTCTGGCAAATAATGCCTTCCTTATCGGAGAAAAAGTAGAATCAATTGAAGAATTGAAAAAAATCAATAAAAGGATATACCAGCTGGGTAAGAAATATAGAAAACCGGTTGTGGCTACTGGAGATGTGCACTTTCTGGATCCTGAAGATAGTATCTTCAGGGAGATACTCCAGGCAGGCCAGGGTTATGAGGAATCAAGCCAGGCTCCTCTTTATTTCCGGACAACAGAGGAGATGCTGGAAGAGTTCTCCTATTTTGGTGAAGAGATTGCCAGAGAACTGGTCATAGATAATCCACGGAAAATCGCTGACCTCTGTGAGGATATCCAGATTATCCCTGATAAGCTCTTCACTCCGTCCATAGAGGGGGCAGAGGAGGAGATAAAAAACATGACCCTGAACAGGGCCAGGGAATTATATGGAGACCCCTTACCGGAGATAGTCGAAAAACGGCTGGATAAGGAATTAAATTCCATCATCGGCAATGGTTATGCGGTTATCTACCTGACTGCCCATAAGCTGGTGAAAAAGTCACTGGAGGATGGTTATCTGGTCGGTTCCCGGGGTTCTGTTGGGTCTTCCCTGGTGGCCACCTTGACGGGGATAACAGAGGTAAATCCCCTGCCGCCCCATTACCGCTGCGGTAAATGTAATTACTCAGAGTTTATAACTGACGGCTCTGTTGGTGTCGGGCCTGACCTGCCTGATAAAAGATGCCCGGAATGTGGGGAAAAACTGGAGAAGGATGGTTTTGATATACCTTTTGAGGTTTTCCTGGGCTTTGAGGGAGATAAGGTACCGGATATCGACCTGAACTTCTCGGGAGAATATCAATCTTCTATCCATAAATATACAGAACAGCTCTTTGGTAAAGACCATGTTTTCAGGGCCGGGACTATCTCCTCTATTGCAGAACGTACGGCCTATGGTTTTGTCAGATCATATCTGGATGAACGGGGATTAATGGCAAATAATGCGGAGATTAAGAGACTGGTCAAAGGCTGTACTGGTGTCAAGAGGACTACCGGCCAGCATCCTGGCGGACAGATTGTTGTCCCTGCAGATATGGAGATTTATGATTTTACGCCTATACAGAAACCGGCCAATGATTTGGAATCAGATGTTCTTACTACTCATTTTGATTTTAACTCTATTCACGATAACCTCTTAAAACTGGATGTACTGGGCCATGATGACCCTACTATAATCAGGATGTTACAGGATCTGACCGGTGTCTCACCCTTTGATATCCCGTTAGATGATCCGGCAACGATGGCAATCTTTTCCGGCACAGAAACCCTCGGTGTCAGCCCAGATGATATTGGAACAAGTGTGGGGAC
>JAAYRT010000033.1 GCA_012518635.1 Halanaerobiaceae bacterium
ACATTTCTGGCTACATAAAAACCTATCAACAAGAGTAAAATTATATTTTGGCCCAGGAATATTTTGTTTAATCTAGCCTCTTCCAATCTGAAGAGTACTCCGGAAAATAAAGCAAAGATTATAGTCAAAATCAGCATAATCATTAGACCCAACAGGACACCCTTGAATATCACAAAATTATTGATAAATCTTTCATTATTTTTGTATTCAAGCATAAGATAATCCCTCCTTCAATACTTATATATTAAGTCAAGGAGGGAATAATGATTTGCTTTTATACAAATTTTAAAAATTAATTTCCGGCCAGGTTTCTATCAGGTCCTCGTTATCCAGCTGTATTTTAAGGGGAGTAATGGCAATATATTTGTTTTCTACTGCCCAGATATCTGTGTTTTCAAGACTCTTTCTGCCGCTGCCTCCTGTTAACCAGTAATACCTTCTGCCGGAAGGATCTATCCTTTCCTCAAAAGTATCCTCATAAAGGCTGGTCCCCAATCTGCAGACCTTGACACCCTTTATCTCAGTCCTGTCCAGGTCAGGCACATTTATGTTTAATAATAATCTCTCATTAAAACTGGAAAAGTCCTGTTTTTCAATAAAATCAGCAACAAAATCAGCAGCAGTTTGAAAATTATATACCTTATCACTGGCCAGGGATATGGCTATTGAGTTATATCCCATTATCCAGCCTTCCATGGCTGCTGAAACTGTACCGGAATATAATACATCATAGCCCAGGTTGGAACCATTATTGATACCGGAGATTAATAAATCAGGTTTAAAGTCTACTAATTTCTCCAGCCCCAATTTTACACAATCTGCCGGAGTACCTGTTACTTTATAGGCTGAAACATTATTATATATTTTAACTTCATAAGCCCGTATAGGTTCAAGTATAGTTATAGAATGGCCGGTAGCACTTCTCTCCCGGTCAGGAGCAACTATAAAGAGTTGATGACCAGCCTTTTGCAGGACTTCAGCCAGAGTCCTGATGCCCTCAGCATGTATTCCATCATCATTTGTTAAAAATATTTTCATATAATCACCTTCATATTTATTTTGTCCACAAAATGAAATCTTATATTTTTAATTAAAAAATATTATATTATTTTATTTAATCCTCCTGAATTATAATATAAAATAGTCCATAGGGAGGAGAAAAGAGGAGAAATATGATGAAATATCAATTTAACTTTCCCATTTCAAGAAAATCCTTTTTGACCAATTGAAGAATATAGGTTATACTAAGACTTGTTGTGGCTGAGGTAAGCCCAACAGGATAAACATGCGCCCTCATCGTCTAGTGGTCTAGGACACCAGGTTTTCATCCTGGCGGCAGGGGTTCAAATCCCCTTGAGGGTACCATTTTTTTTGGAGGGATGCCCGAGTGGCTAAAGGGAGCAGACTGTAAATCTGCCGGCGGATGCCTACGAAGGTTCGAATCCTTCTCCCTCCACCAGAATGAAAAAACTTATATAAAATCCGGTCATTGCATTGACCGGATTTTTTTAATCTATAATCTTTTCAATTACTTCTCCTCTCATTCCCCAGGGACCAAGTATCTCATCATCCTTTCTTACCTGAACTCCTGCCGCATTTCCAATTTTCATGGAGACATTTTCCTGATAGGCTATTTCTTTATTTTCACCTTTGTCCAGAATGCCTTCAAAGACCTTCTCTCCATCAGCATGTACCTGTATCCAGCTTCTTTCAGTAATGATTATATCTATATTTTTTAGAGTTTCTTCCAGGATTTCCTGGGAATTCTCTACTATTAAACCTGAAAAATTGTCCTCCTCATTATTTTCCCTTTCCTCTTTAGGAAGATTATTGGCTTTTTCCGGAAAATCATATTGTTCAACCAGGTTCCTTACCTGGAAATTATTTTCTACTGGCTGGCTCACTTCCAACTCATTCATGGAATTATTTAAGAGGCCTATATTATAGATAAGTATGGCCAATATTAAGAGTATGATCACAGCTATTATGATACTGATCAGGGTTTTGTTTTGAAATAATTCATGGCCTCCCTTATTGTTTTCCTCTTCATCCTCTTCTAATAAGATTTTTTCTTCTTCTTCCTTCAATATCCTGTATTCCTCAAGCAACTCATCACCATTAAGTCCCAGGTGGTTTCCATAGCTTTTGATAAAGGCCCTTACATAGGCCTCTCCGGGAATTACATCAAAATCATCGTTTTCCAGTGCTTCCAGGTATTTTGACCTGATCTTGATAGCATCCTGGATTTCATTAAATGATAAACCCATTTTTTCTCTTGCTTTTTTTAATTTTTCTCCTATTGACATCTTTCCCCCTCCTTTTCTTGCCGGCTTCTGAGTATTTTTTTTAGGTAAAACATTACTGTATTTCTGCAGCATCTGTATCTACCTGCCTTTCCTTAAGAAAGTCTTCCAGTTCTTCCCTGGTGATTAATACCTCTCTGGCTTTACTCCCTGCATATGGACCGACAATTCCATCCTCTTCCATCATATCAATCATCCTGGCTGCCCTGCTGTGTCCTATCCTTAGTTTTCTCTGTAGCATAGAGATGGAAGCCCGGTGATTTACTACCAGTTTGATAGCCTCATAATATAATTCATCCCGCTCATCATCTTTATCCAGGTCAAGTTTAGGATCATTTATATCTTCGATATCGAAAATATAATCGGGATTAGCCTGGTTTTTAACAAAATCAACTATTGCAGAAATCTCATCATTGTCTATGTAGGCTCCCTGAACACGTTGAGGTTTCGGGATTCCAGTGGGATAAAAGAGCATGTCCCCTTTACCCAATAATTTTTCTGCACCACCCATGTCCAGTATAGTCCGGGAATCTGTCTGTGAAGAAACAGCAAAGGAGATACGGCTGGGTATATTAGCTTTGATTAAGCCGGTGATTACATCAACTGAAGGACGTTGGGTGGCCAGTATTAAATGAATTCCTGCTGCCCTGGCCATCTGGGCCAGCCGGCAGATACTCTCTTCCACCTCATTGGCAGATACCATCATTAAATCAGATAATTCATCCACAATAACTACTATATAGGGAAGTCTTTCCTCTTCAGCCACTTTCCTGTTATAGGATTCAATACCCCTTGTCCCCGTTTCTGAGAATAAATCATAACGCTCTTCCATCTCTTTTACAACCAGCTTCAATACAGCAGCAGCCTTTTTAGGATCAGTAACAACAGGGGCAAAAAGATGGGGCAAACCCTGATATACACTCAGTTCAACCTTTTTGGGATCTATCAGTATCATCTTGACTTCATCTGGTGTGGCTTTATAGAGAATACTGGTGATAATGGTATTAATACAAACACTCTTTCCAGAACCTGTTGCTCCCGCTACCAGTAAATGAGGCATTTCAGCAAGGTCAGCAACAATAGGTTTCCCATCGATGCCCATACCGAGGGCAAGAGGGATTCTGGCTCTGGTTTTGGTAAACTCCCTGGAGGCTATTATATCCTTCAGGCCGATAGTAATATTTTTCATATGGGGAACCTCTATTCCCACAGCAGCTTTGCCGGGTATAGGGGCTTCTATACGTACACCAGGAGCTGCCAGGGCCAGTGCAATATCATCAGCAAGGCTGACTATCCTGCTTACCTTGACACCACTGGCTGGCTGTAATTCATACCTGGTTATAGTCGGTCCATGATTTACTTTTATGACCTTTGCATTGACACCAAAGCTTTGCAGGGTCTCTTCCAGGATGCTGGATTTATTTCCGGGCTTTTCCCGGTCTTTCCTGGTATCATTTAAAAATTTTAATCCCGGCAGCCTGTACTTATATTCATTACTATCCTTTTCATTCTTGTCCTTTGTAGCAGGTTCATCACTGACAACTGGAGTATAATCAATAACTTCATTTTTATCCTTATTCTCTACAAACATATCCCTTTCTATGAGTTCCTGTTTTTCTTCAAAATCCTCCTCATAAGTATTAATTTCTTCATAATCAGAAATATCTATTACCGGCAGATTTTCATCAAGGCTTTTTTCTTTCTTTCTTTTCTCCCTGATGATAGTAACAATTTTCTTAAAGTAGGTTTTGATTTTTTCAAAAAGGGAAATCAGGAATATATTTGCCCATAAGAGGACACCAATCAGAAGAAAGGCAGTTAACATAACAAATGCTCCTATATAGCCAAATAATTTCATGGCTATCCAGGAGATAGTTCCGCCAATCAGCCCGGCACCCTGGCCCTCTAAGGCATTTTCCAGAGGATAATCAGGGAACTGATATGTATGTAAAATAGCTAAAAAAGTAATAAAAGCCAGGAGAAAACCCAGTAATCTGAAGTTAAACTGAAAGCCCTTTAACCGAATTAAAGTGATGCCCCAGATTAACAAAAGTATTGGTATGATATAGGAACCATAACCAAATACATAAAAATAGAGCCTGGATAATTCTCTACCAACTAAACCAGCCGTATCGGTAAATAAGGAGATTACACTGAGCAGGGCAAAAGCTATAATCAGTATCCCCAATATTTCATTTTTTCTTTTTTCTATGAAATCTTTATCTATCGCTAAATCTTCCCTATCTTTTTCTGCTGCTTTTTCTTTTCCTTTATCTTTTCTGGCCATTTTTTTCACCTCATCTGATATCTACATAAACTATAGCTTATAATTTCAGCACTAATATTTATTTCTCCACTGACTATAAATTTCCTGCCTCTATTTTAGCCCAAATCCTCTTTTCCCTCTAACCAACTAATAAAAGTATTAAGGAAAGGAAGGAAAACGAGGGTATTATATATATTAAATATGGTCTGGGCATTGGCTATCTGTCTGCTCAATTCCTGGCTGGAAGCCCTGACCAGGTTCTCAAATAAGAAATAGAAAGGAACCAGGGCTAAAACACCCAGGATATTGAAGATAAAATGTGCCCTGGCCAGCTTCTGTGAAACAGGACTGGCATTAATGCTGGCCAGATAGGCAGTAAAACAGGTGCCCATATTACTGCCCAGGATCAGGGCTATTGATGTCCTTAAATTAATCAGCTCATTAAAGGCCAGGCCTATGATAACACCGGTCAGGGCACTACTGCTCTGAATAATTGCAGTTATTATAGTCCCGGTCAATATACCCAGATATATATTTTTTGAAGAATACAGTAAGAAAGATTCGATAAGCCTTCTTTTCTCTGGAGACTCAAAGAAAAAGGTCATTAGGATCAGGCCAGCAAATACTATTCCGAAAAAAAGGATACTACTTCCGATATAAAAGAAGGTTCTTTTCCTAATAAATATACCTATAAGGGCTAAAGCCAGGCCCAGGGCAATAAGATAGGGGTAATAGTTTATGACCGGGAAGGTGAGGATTTGAGCTGTTACAGTAGTCCCTATATTGGCACCTAACATGATTCCTATGGCTGGTTTTAAAGATATTGCCCCGGCTTCAAGCAAGCCGATCAGGATGACAGAAACAGCACTGCTGCTCTGGATTATAGCTGTTATTATTATACCAATTAAAATAGATAGATATAAATGTTTATCAAGGGAGATAATTAGATCTTTTATTCTCTTGTTGACCAGGCTTTTAATAGCCCATTTGCTACCTTCCAGACCTGTCAGAAATAGAAAAAGACCAGAGATAAAAATAAGCATAGCTATATTTCCTTTCTATTCTCCTTTAGAATATAACTATGCCTTTCTCTCATGTTTTAGCAGTTTTTCTAATAATAAATATCATTTTTCAGGATGGAGCCCGGCTGTAACTCCGGGCGCAGGTAATCCTGGGGATCTGTTGATACGATTTTCCCTATCTTTATCTCATTACTTTCTGTTTTCTCTACCAAAAGGGTTAGCCCTCTACTAAGACTGATTTCCTCATATTCTGGATTAAAGTTTTCATATCCTTCCAGGATCAGCTCCAGGGGATAGATGGAATAATTGAGCATTTAATCCTTCACCTCTTCCCTGCTCTTATCCAGTGATCTTAGTTTGGCCAGGGCAGCATTTAAACCTCCTACTTCATCCACTAATCCCAACTCTACAGCCTCCTTGCCGATAAGGACTGTACCCACATCCCTGACTAGCTCGCCGGTACGGAACATCAACTCCCTGAATTTTTCTTCCGGTATTCTGGAATGAGTACTTACAAATTTAATAATCCTGTCCTGCATTTTATCCAGATATTCATAGGTCTGGGGAACACCGATTACCATGCCCGTTAACCTTATTGGATGAATGGTCATGCTGGCTGTAGAGGCAATATAGGAAAAGTCTGTAGCTACTGCGATAGGAACACCGATACTGTGTCCGCCTCCCAAAACCAGGGATACTGTCGGCGTATCCATACTGCTGATCATCTCTGAGATGGCCAGCCCGGCCTCTATATCCCCGCCGACAGTATTCAGGATGATCAAAAGACCTTTTATATTAGGATTTTCTTCTATGGCTACCAATTGTGGAATAATATGTTCATATTTAGTTGTTTTATTCTTTGGCGGTAAAACCATGTGGCCTTCAATCTGCCCTATTATTGGCAGGATATGTATATCACTCTTTACTTCAACAGGCGGCGAACTTTCTCCCAACTGCTTGATTGATTCTATAGTTCTGGCAGATTCTTCAGTCTCTTCTTCTTCTTGCTTTCCCCGTTCTGGTAAAAAATCCTGTTTTATGTCCAATTATAATCACTCCCTGAGTTATTTTCAGGGATTAGTATTATCATCTTATATCCAGTTTATGCAAATAAAATAAAAAGCAGCCAGCAAATAAACTGACTGCTTTATCTTAACTCTTAAACCTGCATTATAATTGGAAGGATCATTGGATTTCTTTTTGTTTTTTTGTAAATATATTCATTCAGGGTTTCACGGATTTGATTTTTTAATATTGACCATTCTGTTACTTTATTATTTTCACATTCTTTCAGCTTTTCTTCCAATCTGGAAGTTAATTCTGCAATTAATTCTTCAGATTCTCTAATATAAACAAAACCACGGGTAACTATATCAGGTCCTGATAGAATCTTTCCATGACTGTCAATAGTCAAGACTACGATAATTATTCCATCTTCTGATAGAAGTTTACGGTCTCGCAGAACAATATTTCCAACATCGCCGACCCCAAGGCCATCAACATAAATACTACCAGCCTGTACGCTGCCGGCTTTTTTAACCTGTCTTTCGGTAAAGACTATCCGGTCACCAATCTCAGCAATATAGATGTTCTTTTCCGGTATTCCAACTTCCCGGGCCAGTGAGGCATGACGGATTAGATGCCTGTACTCACCATGGGTTGGAACGAAATATTTGGGTTTCACCAGGTTTAACATGAGTTTCAATTCTTCTTGACTGGCATGTCCAGAAACATGCACACCGGATATATCTTCATAGATAACCTCAGCTCCCTTTTTATAGAGCTGATTTATGGTTTCACCGATAAAACGTTCATTTCCTGGTATTGCCGAAGCGGAGATAATGACTGTATCTCCCTTCCGGATATTGATATGATGATGGTCTCCCCTGGCCATCCTGGTAAGTGCAGCCATTGGCTCACCCTGGCTGCCGGTAGTCAAGAGAACGATTTCATTATCAGGGTAATTATCACAGTATTTAATGTTTATAATCATATCATCTGGAATCGTTAAATATCCCAGGCTCCTTGCAATTTCAATATTATTAATCATGCTTCTTCCGGTCAGGGCCACTTTACGCTTATATTTAAAAGCTGAATTTATTATCTGTTGAACCCTGTGGATATTTGAAGCAAATGTGGCTAAAATAATCCTGTTTCTGGCTACTCTGAAGATTTCTTCTATGGTATTACCAACAACACTCTCAGAAAGGGTATAACCTTCTCTTTCTACATTGGTACTGTCAGAGAAAAGAGCCAGAACTCCAGGGTTGGAATTGCCCAATTCAGCCAACTTATGAAAATCAGCTACCTCTCCATCTATGGGAGTCTGGTCAAACTTAAAGTCACTGGCATAAATTATTGGTCCCAACGGTGTGTGTACTGCCAGAGCACAGGTATCTGCAATACTGTGATTGACCCTGATAAAGTCAACCTTCATTTTTCCGATACGAACAGAACTACCAGGATTAACAACCTTTAAACGGGTTTTTTTCAACATGCGATGTTCGTTCAGTTTTCCTTCCAGTAAACCCAGTGTCAACCTGGTACCATATACTGGAACATTGATTTCCCGAAGTAGATAAGGTAAAGCACCGATATGATCCTCATGCCCATGGGTCAAGGCAATTCCTTTGACCCGGTCTTTATTTTCCCTTATATAAGTAAAATCTGGTATAACCAGATCAATACCTAATAATTCATCTTCCGGAAACATTACACCGGCATCTATAATAAGGATCTCGTCACCTACCTCAACTACCATCATGTTTTTTCCGATTTCTCCTATTCCACCTAAGGGAATCACTGATACTTGATTATTATTATTATTATTTTTCTTATTTCTTTTTGTCATTAAATAAAAAAAGACACCTCCATTTAATCCGTGCATTAAAGTTTAACAAATGATCATTCCAATAATCCGTTCACTTACCCGTTATCTTTATTATATCCTTTAAAACTATAAAAGACAAGCCCTCTCTTAAAAAAGAAGTATTAAAGGAGTTGGAACTCCCTTAATACCTCGCTAAGTCTCTCCCTTTCATTGTCATTCATTTCAACCAGCGGCCCTCTTACTCCACCGACTTCAAAACCGATAAGATTCAAGGCAGTCTTGACAGGTATAGGATTAGTAGTTATGAAAAGAATTTCAAATAATTTACCCAGTTTCTTATTCATCCTGATGGCTTCATCCAGTTGATTGTTTTTGAAGGCAGTAATCATTTTCTTGATTTCATTTCCCGCCAGATGTCCGGCTACACTGACAACCCCTGTTCCCCCTACTGATAGTACCGGTAAAGTCAGGCTGTCATCACCGCTGTATACCAGGAAATCATCTGGGAGCAGCCTGGTAAGTGCAGAAACCTGATTTAAATCCCCACTGGCTTCTTTTACAGCTATGATATTATCAATTTTAGCTAATTCCAACATGGTTTCCACTTCAATATTCCTTGCTGTGCGGCCTGGGATATTATAGAGCATGATGGGGAGGCTGGTTCTTTCTGCAATTGCCTTAAAATGATGATAAAGGCCGGATTGTGGCGGTTTATTATAATAAGGAGTAACCAGCATGATACCATCTACCCCTATCTTTTCAGCTTCTTCTGTCAATCTAATACTTTCTGCCGTGGAATATGAGCCGGTTCCGGCCAGTATTGTTGCCCTGTCTCCCACCTCATCTACCACGGTTTCCAGTAATTTCATCTTTTCATCATAGGTCAGGGTAGGGGATTCTCCAGTCGTACCCAGAACAACGAGGCCATCTGAACCATTATCTACCAGGTAATTGGCCAAATTCCTTGCTTTCTCTAAGTCCAGCTCCAGTTTCTCGTTAAAGGGGGTAACCATTGCCGTCAATAATTCACCGAAACTATCCATCTCATCACCTCTTTATTGATTTAATTCAAATATTTTATGAAGTGCATTAAGGGCATCTTTTTCTTGTTCTCTTTGTACTAAGCAGGAAATAGTTGTATGTGAATCAGTTGTCTGGTAAATTTTAATCCTTTTAATATTCAGGGCTTCAACTATTTTTGCCATTACTCCCGGCCGGCCGGTCATACCGCCGCCTACGACAGAAACCTTCACCAGATCATCTCTTAATTCATAACTGAAGTTTTGTTCCCGCAGTAAACCAAGTACCTTCTCTTTATCTTTGCTATCAATTATAAAAGAGCTGGCTTCAGGCCGTATATTTATAAAATCAACACTAATACCTTTTTCAGCCAATAGATTAAAGACCCTTAAGCCTGTTGCATATTCGGCAGGCTCTTCCGGTATAATTTTTATAAAAATAATATTACGACGGCTGGCTACCCCTGTAACCGGTCTGTTTCCTTTGATGCTGCGCATACCATTGCTGTTGATCAAGGTTCCCGGTCCGTCTTCAAAAGTAGACTTGATCTTGATTGGTATTCCTTCCACCATGGCTATTTCTGCCGCCCGGGGATGAATTACCCTGGCTCCCTGATATGCCAGCTCACACACTTCATTGTAACTGACTACTTCCAGGATGCGGGCTGATTCTACAAGGCTGGGATCAGCAGTCATCACACCGGCAACATCTGTATAAATCTCAATATACAAAGCACCAATAGCTGCAGCAATGACACTGGCTGTAGTATCACTACCACCCCTGCCCAGGGTGGTTATCTCACCATCCCAGCTTATTCCCTGAAAACCTGCGATAACAGGAATTTGGCCATCCATTAATGCCTTATTAACCTTTTCCGGTATTACTTTCTCTATTTCTGCCTCACCAAAATTTTCATCTGTGTAGATACCTGCCTGTGCCCCTGTCAGAGCAATAGCACTAATACCATGTTTCTTCAGAGTCTGAACCAGCACAATGGCTGAGATAATCTCCCCACAGGACATCAGGAGATCTTTTTCCCTTCTATCAATATCAGGATGAATATCACTGGCGATTTGTATTAAGGTATCAGTAGCATAGGGTTCACCTAATCTTCCCATTGCTGAAACTACCACTGCAGGTTTATAACCATTATCAATTGCTTTCTTGATGTGTTTAACTACCAATTCTCTCTTTTCTACAGTATTAAGGGAACTTCCACCGTATTTCTGTACTATTTTTTTCATAAAAACCTCCTGCTAAACAGGCAAATTATAATATATTTTATCATAATCCATTATCTAATACAATCAAATCCCCCTATATTCTATCAAAACCGGCTGTATCTGTTTATTATCCAGGGCATATTCTGCCGCCTTTTTGATCAGGTCAAACCTGGCAACCAGTGAATTCTTTTTTTCCAGTGGATTATCCTGTCCGAAGGGAACAAAAAACACATTTTTCGTATTTAATAAAACACCCAGATTCCTGGCATTTAGGCCCAACCCATCATTTGTGGCAATTGCTATCAAAACTGGCCTCTCGTTACGCAGATGAGCTTTGGCTGCCATTACCACAGTTTCATCTATAATACCATTAGCCAGCTTACCCAGGGTGTTTCCAGTGCAGGGAGCAATTATTAATAAATCAAGCAATTTTTCAGGCCCGATGGGTTCGGCTTTAACAATGGAATCTATAATATCATTTCCACTGATTCCTTTTATTTTATCAAGCCATTCTCTGGCAGCACCATACTTGGTATCAAGTTTTCTGATTGGTTCAGAGACTATGGGAATAAGTTCTGCCCCAACCTTAATTAAGTCCTCCATTGCCTGTATTGTTTTGTCCAGTGTACAAAAAGAACCAGTTATGGCATAACCTATTTTCTTTCCCTGTAAAAGCAAAACAATTCACCTCCTTAAAAGGAACCGGATAAGTTTTTAGAAACTCAGTGATTAAGTCCGGAATATGAATTGATCAGGTCTGGAATAAGATCGGCAAGGATTTTCCCGGCAGTTACAGGAGCAGTTTTCCCCGGTAAACCGGGAGCAAGTATTGCCTTTATGCCCCTTTCTCTGGCTGCTGAAAAATCAGTCCCTCCTGGCGAAGAAGCCAGATCGATAATCAAGGCAGCTTCCTTTAATAGGGCAATGGACTCTTTATCTATAACCAGTGCCGGTACAGTATTAAAGATGATATCCATATCTGGCAGATAGGTCTTTACCGAATCATAAGTAAGCATCTCTATACCCAGATCTTTTCCCCTGGCTATGGCAGCTCCATCCCTTGTTACAGCAAAGGTATTTGCACCCAATGCCTTTAATCTCCAGGCCAGACTCAGACCGACCTTTCCTAAGCCATAGACGAGGATATTACTACTAGCAAGAGTGATATCTGTCTCCTCAATAGCAATTTTGATGGCAGCTTCGGCAGTCGGTATTGCATTTAGTATGGCCAGATCATCCAGACGGGAAAGCTCAATATAATTTATACCATTATCCTCCAGTATTTTTTTCAAAAGGGGATTGGCAAAACCGATGAGGAACAAGACATTTTTATTCAGTAGATTAAAAAAACCGGAATTTAATTGAATTCTTTCTTCCACAAAGGTGTTTTTCAAATAGCCTTCTTCGTCTGTACTGGACATGGGTGCTATAACTACATCAGCATTCCTGACAACCTGTTCTATATTACTTGAAATAAAAAGCCCCGGTCCCTTTAAGGGACGGTCTGACAGGACTGATAGTTTGAAACCTCTTTCAGCAAGGATTTCCACCAGGACCTCTTCCCTGCGATCTCCACCAATGACAGCTATTTTTATTTTTCTTCCTCCTCCCAGGAATAAACTAAAAAATTATACAGTACAGTATATGTATTCTGTAAGGAGGAAGTGAATATTATTTAAACCGGACCGGTTCCTTTTAAGGAGAATCCTAATCAAGCAGATGTTCCAATCCATAGACCAGGCCGGAAATCTGGTCTATCTTATCCAGGGCCAGTTTTACTCCTGGCATGAAAGACTTCCGGTTATAGGAATCATGTCTTATTAAAAGGGTCTGGCCCTCTCCTCCAAAAATTACTTCCTGATGGGCCACCAGGCCTGGCAGCCGCACACTATGTATCTTTACTCCTTCAGCATCAGCACCTCTCGCTCCGCTGATTTTTTCTATCTCCTCTAGTTCAGAATCCCTCATAGTATCCCGCTTTTGATTTAATAATTCAGCTGTTTTGATAGCCGTACCGGAAGGTGAATCCACCTTCTGGTCATGATGTAATTCTATAATTTCAACATTAGAAAAGTACTTTGCAGCCTCTGCGGCAAACTGCATCATTAATACTGCACCCAGGGCAAAGTTTGGAGCAATCAGGATATTGGCCTTATTATCCCGGGCCATTTTTTCTATATTTTCCAGATCTACTTCTGTTATACCGGTGGTCCCGACAATCATATTGACTCCATTAGTTAAACCAATCCTGATATTCTCCATTATCACTGTTGGAATTGTAAAATCAATAATCACATCAGGCCCTGTTTCTCTGATTAACTTTTCTAAATCATCATTTATGATTAACTCTTCAGCATCCAGTGCCAGCAGGTCCATTATATTCTTACCTGCATTAACCCGGTCACAGACTCCAACCAGTATTTCCTCTCTTTCAAGAACTATGGTTTTTACTACTTCCTGGCCCATTCTGCCACAGGCACCATTGACAATTACTTTCTTTTTCATACTCAATACTCCTTCCTTAATACTGAATATATCTATAAATCTATATCTAATTATAACATTATTTTACCGGCTGTCCATAAATCCCCTGACAACAGAATAAAATAATGCCAGCTTAAGCATAATAAATGATAGAAAAATAAGAAGGAGGCTAAAATGAGCAATAATTATAAAAAGAGAGTAGCCTATTTCTGTATGGAATATGGACTGGACCAGAAACTCCCTCTCTACGCCGGCGGCCTGGGCATCCTGGCCGGTGATTATCTTAAGGCAGCCTATGACCTGGATCTCCCCATTGTAGGAATAGGTATACTCTGGTGGCAGGACTATACAAAACAATTAATCGGTGCTGATGGATATCCCTATGATACCTATCCGGTTCATGATTTCAGTTTTCTGGAGGATACCGGCAAAAGGGTTACTGTGAAGATCAGTGGTGAGGATGTAGAATGCAGGATATACAGGGCTAATCAATTCAATAATAAGGACCTCTATCTGCTGGATACGGGCAAACCGGGCACCAGGCACGGCTGGATAACAGATAAATTATACTCAGGTAATAACTATGACCGGATCGCCCAGGAAATAGTACTGGGAATTGGCGGCATCAGGGCTTTAAGGGAACTGGGTATAGAGGTGGATCTCTATCACTTTAATGAGGGACATGCAGCCTTTGCCGGTCTGGAATTGATCAGGGAGAAAATGGAGAAGGCAAATATGGTATTTGAAGAGGCCCTGGCAGAAACCAGAAAAGAGGTTATCTTTACGACCCATACTCCCGTTTCAGCAGGAAATGAAGCCCATGACCTGAATCTTCTGCTGGAAATAGGGGCCAACAATGGTTTAAACTATGAGCAACTAAAGAAAATCGGCGGTGACCCCTTTAATATGACTGCTGCCTGCCTGAGAATGTCCTACATAGCCAACGGAGTATCCAGACTACATGGTGAAACAGCCAGGAAGATGTGGGGACATCTGGATGGAGCAGCCAGGATTATTTCCATAACAAATGGTGTACATAAAAACACCTGGCAGAACAGGGAAATAGCAGAGGCCTATGAAAAAAATGATGACAAAGATCTCTGGACTGCCCACCTGAAGGCTAAAAAAAGACTGGTGGATTTTATTGCCAGCAGGACAGATGCCAGACTGGATCCGGAAAAGCTGATTATAGGTTTTGCCAGGCGTGCTGCCCCTTATAAACGTAGTGAATTAATTTTCCGTGATACAGAACAGATCGATGACCTGCTAAAGACCGGGAAAATACAACTTGTTTTTTCCGGTAAAGCCCATCCCAATGATCATTATGGTAAGGATATTGTAGCTACCCTGGTCAGGATGGATCGTAAGTACAGGGATAATGTGGTTTTCCTGGAGAATTACGATATGGAAATAGCCTCATATCTGATTCCAGGTGTCGATGTATGGCTTAATAACCCTAAAAGACCCATGGAAGCCAGCGGCACTTCAGGGATGAAGGCAGCTATGAATGGTGTTTTGAATTTAAGTGTCCTTGATGGCTGGGTGGCTGAGGGCCCAACCCATAATGTCAGCGGCTGGATTCTGGACATGGTTTTCGCTGACCTTGATGAGAAACTGGATGAGGATGAGAAGGATTTAAGGGCCTTATATAAGATTTTACGAGAAGAGGTCATCCCAATTTATTATGATGACAGGGGCAGGTGGACCAGGATGATGAAAGCCAGTATAAAGATGGCCCAATATCAATTCTCAGCCCGGCGGATGTTAATCGATTATTACGAGAAAATGTATAATAAAGAACCGGAGACCGATAAAGCAACAGATAAAAAAATCCTTGTAGAACGCCAGGAAGACAGGGTCACAGTTTTGATTAGATAACAGGAAAGGGACAGCATTCAAACTGTCCCTTTCCTGTTTCAACATTATATTTCTTTATCTGCAGGCGGCAAGGGGCCGTAATACTGATAAAACTGGCATTCTATACCTCCATTATAAAGTTTTCTGCGTTTATTGGCCCTTTTACCGAATAGTTTTTCAAACCCTTGATAGGAGGTCAGAATATAGAAGGACCAGGTATCAAAAGTCAACAGCTTCCTTCCCATTAAGCGGTAGAGTTTTTCAACTTCTTTTTTATCTGCCAGCCTTTCACCATAAGGAGGATTTGTGATGATACAGCCATACTTACGGCTTGACTGAAATTCTTCAAAGGAAGCTGTCTGAAAATGGATATATTCCTCTACCCCGGCCTTTATGGCATGATGTCTGGCTATCTTAATAGCCCCGGCATCAATATCAGTTCCCATAACCAGGCGGAAGCTGAGGTTATCACTCTCCAGATCCTTTGCCTCTTCCCTTGCTTCCTGCCAGATTTTCTTGCCTATCTGGGACCACTCTTCTGCGACAAAATGCCTCTGGATTCCTGGTGCAATATTCCTGCCCAACAGAGCTGCCTCTATGGGAATAGTACCTGAACCACAGAAAGGATCAATAAGGATACGGTCCGGATGCCAGCGGCTTAAATAGAGCATTGCAGCAGCCAGTGTTTCCTGTAAAGGTGCCTCGGTAGTCAGCTCCCTGTAGCCCCGTTTATGTAAACCCTCACCACTGGTATTAATGCTTATAGTAAGTAGGTCTTTATGTAGGGCAAAGTATATAGGATAAAGGGGGCCATCCTCTTCAAACCATTCTTTCCTGTATTTTTCTTTTAATCTATCCACTATGGCTTTTTTGATAATGGATTGGCAGGCCGGCACACTATGTAAGGCTGATTTTACTGATTTACCTGTAACAGGGAATTTCGCATTAACCGGCAGCCAGTCTTCCCAGGGCAGATTTCTGGTATTTTCATAAAGTTCATCAAAATCCCTGGCCGGAAATTCCCCTATTTTTAAGAAAACACGTTCAGCACATCTTAACCAGAGGTTGGCTTTCGCTAACCCGTAAAAATCAGATCTGAAAGTAATCTGGCCGTTTTCAACAGCGGTTATTTCAAAACCCAGGTTAGTTAGTTCGTCCTTGACAATTGATTCAAGTCCAAATGTACTTGTAGCAATTAGTTCCAACAAGGCAAAATAGATCCCCTTTCTCTAAGATATTGGTTAACCAAAACTTTTCTCCACTCATATAGTAAATAGTAAATGAAATACACTCTAAATGGGGGTAAGCAAATGAAATACTTATTGATCACAGGGATTGCTTTTTTATCAGAATCTATTGATTCCTCCCTGGGGATGGGTTATGGGACATTACTGACACCAATCCTCATCCTTATGGGATATGAACCACTGGAGATTGTACCCTTAGTTCTCTTCTCTGAATTTATCACCGGACTGCTGGCAGCCCTAATGCACCACAAAAAAGGTAATGTAAATTTTCAAAAAAACAGTATAGAGTTAAAAATTGCATCAATCCTTACAACCTGCAGTATATTGGGGACAGTCGCTGCATCCTATCTGGCCATCACCCTGAATAAAGAGATTATAAAGCTCTACATAGCCATTCTTTTAATCATCATCGGTTTTTCATCTTTTATTGGCTTCAGAAGGAAACATAAATTCTCCTGGAAAAAGGTATTTGGCCTGGGCCTCCTGGCCTCTTTCAATAAGGGTATCAGCGGTGGTGCTTATGGCCCCCTGGTAGTTGGCGGCCAGTTACTCTCCGGTATCGGAAGTAAAAGTGCAGTTGGCATCACTTCCCTTTCTGAAGGTTTAACCTGCCTGGTAGGGGTCATATCCTATTTATTTATGAACGGCTTAAACTTTAATTATACCTTAGGCCTGGCCCTCCTGAGCGGTGCTGTGCTGTCTATTCCAGTATCAGTAAATCTGGTAGCACTGATCAAAGAAAACAACCTGAAGCTTATTTTGTCCCTCTCCATCATTATCCTGGGTTTCTTTAATATTTTTACCATAGTTGATCCCTTCAGTATTATAACAAAATATCCCGTTATTATCCTGCTTTTCCTTCTGGTTTCTTCACTGATCCTCTTCAGATTATATAGGGATACCAAAAGCACTCCTGGCAAGGGCAGTCTGCTGGGGGAGTTCAGGAAAATAGAATAGGGCAATTTAAAAGGAATAGAATATACTCTATTCCTTTTCTTCATTATAAATGAAATTATTCAGGCTTCCTACAGATATAATTAGGTATAGTAAAGCTCTCGCTAATATTCCCGATAATATTTTTCCGGCCTGCCCTGGTATAAAGGCCGGCCAGTTGATAATTATAGCTATATAGGCCAATCAGGAAACCAAAATCCTCGGATACTTTGTTTTCAGCAAAGTTTGGCATGGGCATAACAGGTGTCTCAATATACTCCTGATATATATATTCCCTGTTTCCCAGATTTTTAATTATTTTTTCCCACTCCCCAGTACTGAAATCCCGGCCGATATATACCCCCCTGCCGGCATATTGGTCAAGGGGTTTTACTATCCACTGGTCCTTTTCAGCAATTAACATATTTATAATCTCTCCATCATTTATATCCAGTATAGCAGTATAGGGGATATGTTTCTTTATGAATTCCTTTTCTTTTTCTGTCAGAAAATCCATTTTATCATCTTCATGAAGGATAGCAAAAAGGGCCTTGTTATGTATTATTTGTGAGACAAAACCGCCGATAACACATACAGCCCCGTCCCGGTAAGCAGAAAGAAAATCCCCGATATCTTCTGCCTCCTCCACAATCCTCATGGTAGTAGCCCGGCGGTAAATCAAATTAATCGGGTTATCCTTATAATAGAGTTTTCCCCCTTTATATTCCAGTTCCCGGGGATCACAGATAAAGGTATTATAACCCCTTTCCCTGAACACTTTTTGAAAGGCCCTGAATTCATAGATAATACCATCACCGGTAAAATCAACTATGGCTATATTGGGCCTGTCCCCCATGCCACCACTAAACTCCCTGTAGTTTTTGAGCAATACATCTAACCAGCTGTTAAAGAGCTCAAAGCCCTTTATCTCATAATTCTTCTTAAGTTCCGCAAAGGCCAGGCTTTTTTCCATGACCTCCTGTATGATTGTTATCTCATTCATTCCCGATGAGCCATCAGTATTTAATTCACAAAAAATATGTTCACCATTATTCCTGTAGAAAATATCAAATCTGGCCATGGAAAAGTTTACCCCATATCCAGGATCCAGGAGTATGAGTTCTTCCATAAGGGGGGAAAATGGGAAAAGCTTACGGAATTGCGGGTTTTCTTTGTATTCCCTGACTACTTTCTCTAAAATTGCAGTTATCTCCTCCAGCAGGTTTCCTAATTCTCCAAACTCTTCTTCACTGAAAAAGAGGCCCTGATACAGGAAATCTACCGGCCTGTCATTATAGATAGCTGTTGAATTATTGACAAGTTCTTTTCTCTTCAGAAAATCAGCATGGTATTTTTCCGGTTCCCTCTCTATAATCCCCCTGTATTCTTCGTGCAGGCTATTTAGCAACAGGAATCCCTCCTCCAACCAGGCACCATTCCAGTGCCTTTTTCATTCCTTTATTATCTTTAATATCAGTGTAACATTTCTCTCTGGGTGTACCATGAGCCAGCAGCAGTTCTCTTAACAACTCCAGGTATTCCTTCTCATGCTTATAGACCAGTCCATCAGCAGCCAGACCAAGTAATTCCAGGTAGAATTTTTTTAGCTTTATCCCATAGCTCTTTGAATTACTACCCTTGAAATAGACATCCTTTTTGATAGAATCAAGGTCCGCCTGGCTGTATTTTAAGGCTTTTTCATAGAGATAATCCAGATTCTTTTCATTATACAATAAGCCCTGCCAGAAAAGCACATAGGCCAGGTTATAGGGATAAGGTATGGAATCACCCATACGTATTTCCAAAAATTTTTTGACTCTGGCATCGGGAAAGGCCATTGTCATTAGATGTTCAAATTCAGCCCGGTTTTTGTAATCAATCTCTTCAATTTCCCTATTGGTTTTTGTTCCGGTATAATGCAATTTGCCCTCTTTCATTATGACAATTGGCGGCATATTCAGGATATAGCTGGCATAATCAGAATAGGAAAAATCATCATTGAAGACATTTGTGACATAGCCTGAGCGGTCGTCATCACAGTTATCCCAGATAATGGACCTGAGACTGTTCCTCTCATTTATTTTTCCCTCAAAAAAAGGACTATTATCAAAGAAATAGTATACTAAAGGACCAAGAAAATATACTACCCTGATTTTCTTTCTTAAATCCTCCTCACTGCTGTAATCAAGGCTTACCTGTGTCGAAGAAGTCCCTTTCATCATATTATGGGCATATTTACCCTTAGCCTTGAAATACTCGTACATATATCTATATCTTTCTCTGGGTAAAAGTTCTATTTCTGCAATCCTGCTGACTGGCTGGTAGCCCAGATTCAGCAGTACCTGTTTCCTATCCTTTAATAGAGTATTTATCTCTTTTAAAAAAGTATTGTAAATTCTTTCAATCTCCCTGATATCTTTCGTAGGAGCCAGGCTTATCTCCAATTGCCCGCCCGGTTCAAGTGTAATATTTATATCTTTATTTTTCAGCCCCAATAAGTTTTCGTCCTCATAAATCCCTTCCCAGTTTCCTTCTACCATTAAGGCTTTTAGAAAACCCTCTACCCCTTTTTCTCCGGAATAGGGAACTGCCTTAAAGCTTTCTTCTTCAAGGAGAAAATGTTCCAGTTCGAGACCAAGTTTAAAATTAGCAGGTTCTTTCTCACCCTGCCTAATGTATCTTACAATGGTTTCCAGCTTTTCTTCATATGAAAATTTCATGGCTCATTCCTTTCCTGCTTTTTTATAATAAATTAGCGAAAATAGAAATATTTCCTGCAAAATTTATTCATAGGTACCTTTGACCAGAATCTCTCCATCCAGCATCGTGATCCTGCCACCACTGATTACTCCTTCCAGTTCTAGTCCATTGTCCAGGATATTTATATCAGCCCTCTTTCCAGTCTCCAGCCTGCCCCGGTCTTCTAATTTTAGCCTTTCTGCTACATTTACGGTGATAAATTTTAGAGCAGCACTGAGCTCCAGCCCATGGTCTGCTACTGCCCTCTTTACTTCAGCAAAAAGAGAACTCACTGAACCAATGCCCAGTTCTTTAAATATACCATCTTTATTAAAGACAGGCAGACTGCCATTGCCGTCAGAGCTAAAGGTTATGGCTTCAACGGGAACCCCCTCTGCCAGTAAATAGCTGACTACATTTCCCGGTGCCATTGCTCTCTCTTCTTCATCTTCCTGATTCAGACTGGTAGTTAGATCTACCACACCACCGGCCCTTACATAGTTAATTCCTTCTGCCAGAATTTCTTTATTCCTGTTAACATGGGTAGGTAAGAATTGTTTTATTGGTATTTCTGAAGTGGCTACCAGATCAAGTAAAAATTGCAGACCGGAACGGCCTTCCCCCAGATGAACATTGACAATGCCGGCTTTTCCGGAAAGGAGGCCGCCCACTCTGGCATAGGAAGCCATCCTGGCAAATTCTTCAGCTGTTGGCTGGGAAGAGCGGTGATCAGCTACCGCCACCTCCCCTACCCCGATTACTTTATCGATCAGGATCAGGTCATCCCGGCAATTGCCTGTTAGTGTCTGGATGGGGAATTGATAGGAACCCGTGTATATATAGGCAGAGATACCCTCCTCTTCCAGGGCCCTCGCTTTGGCCAGCAGCGAACTCATATGCCTGGTAGTACCATCTGTACCCAGGCAACCAACAACTGTTGTTATTCCGGCCTTAATTAACTGGCTTAACTGTATCTCCGGAGTCCTGGTCCTGAAACCCCCTTCCCCGCCCCCTCCTATAATATGGACATGGGAATCTATAAAACCCGGGACCAGTGTTTTTCCTGTTGCATCAATGATTTCAACTTCGTAAAAGAGGGAGTCCGGGACGGGTATCTTTTCAGCTATTCTAACTATGGTATCCTTAACTATTAAAATATCCTTTTTTCCCAAATATTCCGGAGCATATACAGTACCGTTTTTGATGATCTTGATCATGTCAGTATATCTCCCATCTATACATTGTAAAACTTTTCAAATAACCTGATTATAAAGTAATGGTCCTTTACACCGGCAACTTCCCTGATGGAATGCATGGCCAGCATGGGATTACCGATATCGATGGACCTGATATTCAGCTGGCTGGCTGAGACAGGCCCGATGGTGGAACCTCCCCTCTGATCGGAACGATTTACAAAGATCTGATAGGGGATTCCGGCCCTCTTGCACAGTTCCCTACATACTGCAACACTGTCACTGTCTGAGGTATATCGCTGGTTGGCACTGAGCTTTATTACCGGCCCCTTATTTAAATAGTTTTTGTTGGATGGATCATGTTTTTCCGGATAATTTGGATGTACTGCATGGGCCATATCAGCCGAGAACATAAAGGAAGCAGCCAGGGAACG
>JAAYRT010000005.1 GCA_012518635.1 Halanaerobiaceae bacterium
GAACTGATCAAGGCTGGTATGAATAAGGAAAAGGCCAGGGAACTGGCAAATGAGTATAAGGATTATATTTCTGACTTCCGCAGGATATTCAACAAAAAGAATATTGGTATCAAAAAGGCCGATAATTGAATCGGCCTTTTTTATCTCCTCTCCAGGTAAAAACTGATTTCCTTACTATTCCCCCAGCCGTCAATTACCAGGAGCCGGTGCCAGCCCGGTTCCGGGGCCAGGGTCAGCTGATGTTTGTTGACAGTCTCCCCCAGATAATGATTGTCCAGATACCAGAAGAGCCTGCTCTCCCGTTGGGCATGGGCTGCCTCCAGATTAACTTGCTGGTATTCCCCGTCTATTCCCCGTGGCAAGAAGATTAGACTCCCTTCCTGGGGGTAGATAAATTCAATGGGATTGATCTCCCTGGCACCGGGACAGGCCGGATTGTGGGGGGGTATGGCATGGACTTCCCTGTTACCAAGGTACTTATAGACCTGAGGCGGATAGATTACCTTTTGCACCACCTTCAGGTCAGCCCTGTCCCAGCAGAGGGAGCAGACCTCCATGGTCTCAGCCTCATCAAGGTAGAAAACCCTCTCATAGGGAGAATACTGTAATGGCTTTGCTCCTGCAGGAGCCAGGGTTCTTACCACTTCACCGGTATTTTCCCTCAGTCTGTAGCCGGTACTGGCAGAGGCCTGTATTTCTTTAAGGCCACCTGCAGGTGCCTCAAACCAGTTCTTATGCCCCTTTTTCTCCAACTGGTTGAAGACCTTGAATAAGAGGGGGGCAGCAGATTCCAGGCCGCTCATCCCCTTTATCTCCCCGCCGGCAAAGTTCCCCACCCAGACGGCAATGGTCCAGTCAGGGGAAACCCCTACAGCCCAGGCATCCCTGCTGCCATAGCTGGTTCCTGTCTTCCAGGCAATAGGTGCACTGGACTGGAAATCCTGCCAGTAATATTCCGTTCCCGGCCTTTTTAATTCCTTCAGGGTTTCCAGGACCAGATAGGCTGAGCCGGGTGAAAGGAGTTGTTTCCCTGCAGGTTCCTCCGCATCCCTGAGGACCCGGAGGCCGGAGAAAAAACCATAATTCCCCAGGCCCCGGTAGAGCCTGCTTAACTCCCAGAGGCTGATTTCTGCTCCCCCCAGGATAAGGGACAGGCCGTAATCCTCTGCCCTGCGGAATAGGCCCTCCATTCCTGCCTCTGCCAGAAATTCATAAAATTCCTCAACACCATAATGATATAGCAGGTTGACTACCGGAGCATTAAGGGAACGGATGAGGGCCTCATCTGCCCTGACCACCCCGGAAAACTTATTATTGGCATTATAGGGGGTATAGCCGCCATAACTGATGGGTATATCCAGCAGCCTGCTCTCCCTGATGAGCATCCCTTCATCCATGGCCAGGGCATAAAGGAAGGGCTTCAGGGTAGAGGCACTGGACCGCCTCATCTGGATACCATCGATCTTGCCCAGGTTAGCATCATCGAAAAAGTCCTGGGAGGCCACATAGGCCTTGACCTCTCCGGAAACCGTCTCAGTCAGCAGGAGGGCAGCATTCCTCATCCCCCTATTCCTGTTATCCTCAACATAATTCTTTAATATTGCAGTGGCCTGATCCTGAATCCCTTTGTTGATGGTCGTCCTGATTATATCTCCCTCTGTTTCCCTGGCCAGTTTTTCTGCCAGCTGGGGGGCAGAGAGGGGGAAGGGGTAGAGCCGGTCTGCCACCGGTTCAGCCAGGGCCAGCTGCATGGTGTTCCTGTCTATTATCCCTGCCTGGTAGAGGCTTTCCAGCAGTTCATCCCTCTTCTCCTTCAGCCTGGCCGGATTCTGTACTGGATTCACATTGGCCGGATTATTGGGCAGGACCGCCAGGGTAGCTGCCTCGGCCCAGGACAGGTTTTCCGGTTCCTTGCCAAAATACCGCAGGGAAGCTGTCCGGAAGCCGATGATATTTCCTCCATAGGGAGCATGGAGGAGATAGAGGTTCAGGATTTCATCCTTGCTGTACTTTAGTTCAATCCTGACTGCCTGGAGCATCTCTATGAGCTTATTCTTTATGGTCCGTTCCTTCGGCCTCATCAGCCGGGCCAGCTGCATGGTGATGGTACTGGCCCCACTGACCACCTCACCCCTCCTCAGGTTCTGGTAGGCAGCCCTGAAGACCGCCGCCAGGTCCACCCCGTGATGCTGCTCAAAACGCTTATCCTCAAAGTGGATTACCGCTGTCTTCAACCGTTCCGGCACCTCTCTGCCGTCAGCGGGAAAGTGCCATTGTTCTTTACTATTCAGGAAGACCCTGAGGTACCTGCCCTCCTCATCCAGGACCAGGGTGCTGTAGTCAGGAGGGAAAAGAGGGTCGGGAATCCTGCTGATTATAAATATAAGTATGAGCAGACTTAACAGGATTAACGGAAGCAGGATAATGATAAGCTTTTTCCTTCCCCTCATCTGGGTAATACCTCTACCTTTCTTCCCTCTGTTACCACCCGGTAATCATTATTATACATGGCCTCCACCAGGGTGGGGGGCAGGTAGAATTCACCGACAGTGACCGGGTTGATCATGACGACAAAATCATACCTGTAAACATAACCTGCCATATCGAAGAACCACATGATGCGGTCATCCCTGATATCCAGGTATTTCTCCTGGTTCAGGTTATATTGGTTAGTCCACTCCGGCAGTTCTCCTCCCAGAAGGCGGAGATTCTGGATTTCCCAGCCGGCAGGCAGGACCTGCACCAGGGCCACCTCACTGATATCCTGATTGCTAACCTGGCCGACCCGGTAAAGGATATAGAAACTCTCGCCCTGCTTGACCTGGTCCACCTCTATCCTGTTGCCGGCCTGGTCATAAAAAGCCGTCTCCAGGGTCAGCTTGCTCTGTACCGGGGCCAGGTCTCCCCGCTCAGGAATCCCCTCCCATTCCAGGGTTACATAAAGGGGTATCTCTGCCCTGTTACGGAAGCTTATGATTTCACCGAAGCTGTCCTCCAGGGGGATGAACTCCACAATATCCTCAACTTCTATCTCTATAGAACTGCCATCAGCCAGGACCAGCTCACCATTTAGTTGCTCCTGGCCGGATACAACCTCCCGCAGGTATTTACTCATGGCCAGCAGGGAATAGGCTGTAGCCTGGGTGGAGAGCCATTTCTCCGAGGAGATTTCCTCAGCAATCTCATTATACAGTTTCAGAGCCTCCCCATGCCCGCCCAGGACAGTCATGATATCCAGGATAATGGCCTTATCCCTTAGTGTGGAACCAAAGGTACCGCTGAATTCAAGATAATCAGCCACCTCCACTCCTGCCCCGGCCAGGATTTCCCCGGCTGCTTCCTCATAGCCTGCCAGGCGGTAGGCCGCTGCCAGATAATATTTCTCTGGATTATTCATGGCCCCCAGCTCACTCTCCCGCATGTAGTTCATGGCACTGAGGAGGGGGCTGCCGGCCTGGGCCAGCAGATAGAGACGGTAAGCCCGGGTCAGGAGATCACCCTGGTTGCCCCTGGCTGTCTCCTCCTGGTATTTCAGCCAATTATTAAAGATATCTTCCGGCACGTGGTAACCCTTCATCCTGGCCTCCAGGAGGAAATGGCCCACATAATTTGTAGCCCACTGGTTGGCAATGTTTTCACCCGGCCAGTAGGAAAAACCGCCATTATTCAACTGGTACTCCCGGTAACTGGCAATCCCGGCATTGATATTCTCATCTATATCCCTCAACTCTTCCGCAGTGAACCTGTATAATTCAGGCAGGTACAACTGGGGGAAGACGATAGAGGTAATCTGTTCAACACAGCCATAAGGATAACGCAGTAACCAGTTCAGCCGGTGGTTGATATTCAACCCTTTCACACTGGAAACAGACAGGCGGGTCCGGGCAGTTCCTGTCACTCCTGCTGCCGGAACAATAAATTCAGCCTCCCCACCGGCATCCACTATCTCTTCCAGGCTGGAGTAGATATAGGGGTTATAGGGCCGGACGGCCAGTTCTGTCTCCTCCCTGGCTGTATAGCCTATCTCCTCTGATGTGGCAGATATGCCCAGGTCCAGTTTCCCCACCATATTATCTGCAGCCAGTTCAAAGAAAAGCTCTATACTATCCTCTCCGCTAAACCTGACTGTCTTCTCGCTGGCACCGGTTATCCGGGCAGGACCCTCCACTTCCAGCTTCACCTTTACCTCACCCGGATTCTCCTCCAGGGCAAAGACCGTCACCGGAATCCTTATCCTGTCCAGGGGTCCCAGGACCCGGGGTAGTGTAGGCAGGACCATCAAGGGGGCCTTCACCGCCACCCTGCCTTCCGCACTGCCGTAATTACCCCCTTCTGCAGCCACCACCATCACCCTGAGGCTGCCGATATAATTAGGGATCTGGAAGCTGACCTCAGCATAGCCATTTTCATCGGTCTGTAATGGCCCCTTAAAGAGGCTGACAGGTTTAAACCTCTCTGCATCACTGGACAGGGCCTGCTGCCGCTGATAGCTCTGGTCCCGGTCCTCCTCTTCCATACCGCCCCCAACAGAGAAACGGTGGTAGATATAACCATGGGTCAGGTCTATGATATCGGCAAAATTGTCATAGCTCCTGCTCAGGAGTCTCTGTTTGGAGTAAAAATAATTCCAGGGATCAGGTGTCCTGAAACCGGTGATATCCAGTAAACCTTCATCTACAACAGCAATGGTAAAGCGGGCCTGCCGCTTATCCCTGGTCTGGAGCCTGATGGTCAATTCCTCCTCCGGCCTGATTTCTGCCGGCAGGTCCAGATCAAATTCCAGCCTGGTACCCTTACTCTTCACATGGAGGGGGATGATACCATATATCCTGAGAGGCAGGTCATTATCTAGTTCTCCATAGGGCTGGTAGATGATGACCGAGATATAAGCATTGGGAATATACTCTTCCCTGACCTCCAATTCAAAGGAAGTCTCAGTGCTATCTATCTCCTCCCAGGCCCTGTAGAGTATCTCCTCGCCCTTTTCCACCAGAACCAGGGCCTTACCCCTTGCCGGTGTTTTCAGGGAGACCACTGCCTTTTCACCGGGCAGGTATTCCCTCTTATCCAGTTTCAGGTTCACCACATCAGCAGTCCGGTCCTGGCTGCTGTCTCCCCAGTAATAGGAGCGGAAGAAGTAGCCCGCCTGATGGCCGCTCTCCGGATCCCTCACTTCCAGCAAGATTTCTCCATAGTCATCCAGTCTGTATTCCAGGGAGGCAAAGCCCTCGCTGTTCGTCCTGACAGTACCCTCCTCTACCAGCTCTGTCAGTTCATTATTCTTATAATGGCGGCGGAAATCATTCTGGTTGCTGAATTCCCACCACCAGTATCGCCGCAGGTGGTAGATCCGGTAGCCCAGTTCCTTATTGCCAATAGGTTCACCATCTTTGCCCAGGTTGACAATATTAAACTTAATCTGCTCACCCATGGCCAATTCAGGATTCTCCAGCCTCATTATCCCCACATAGCTCTCATAATACTCCATGGGGACGATTTTCCTGGCCGGGACAGCCCGGCCCCCGCTCTCAAAGACCTTTGTATCTATCCTGAGGCGGAGGGCAGAGGGAACATTGGCCAGACTGGGTATATTCCAGTTCAGACGGGCCTGCCCCTCTTCGTCCAGTTTCTCCCGGAAGATATTGCTCTCCAGCCTGCTGAAATCCATGCTCTCATCTGTAAAGACAAAGGTACTGTAACCGGGAAAACTGATTTCATAGGGTTCCACAAATACTACCGTCTCACTCTCCAGGCCGCTGGCCGGTGCCCCGAAAAGATATTCAGAACTGATGCCAAAGCTGATGGACCTATCTCCCTTACCCAGTACTTCCTTCTCACTATCTATATTGACCCGGATACGGTAGGGAACTACCTCCTCTATCCGGATTTCATGGTTGAAACGCCGGCTGCCGATTTCCAGTACTCCCTGCCAGATCCCGGTCAGGGCCTCCTTCCCGGTCTTAAAATTAAAGCTGTAAAAACCATCTTCACCTTTAGTCAGTGTCCTTTCTGCAAAGAGGATGCCCCGGGGATTATACAATTTAAAGGTAACCGGATGGTCTGTGGGGAAGGAATCATCCTCATTCCTGACAATTGCCGAAACATTGAGCTCATCTCCAGGCCGGTAGACTCCCCTCTCTGTATAGATAAAGGCATTAATCCCGTCCTGGGCCTGGATACCGCCGATGTCAAAGATGGAATTATTGATTACCGAAGAAGCCAGGTTCATAATGGCATATTTATTGCCGCTCCGCACCTCAAGGTACCTTGCTGTATTTCCTGTCCTCAGGACTGCCAGGCCGTCTTCACCGGCATAGCCCCTGTCCAACAGCCTGCCCTCAGCATCTTTCAGTTCCACAATGGCATTGGCCAGGGGTTCTGTAGTCAGTAAATCACTGATGAAGACATAGAGCCTGTTACCCAGTTCCCTGACAGTGATGCCGATATCACTGAGGAGTATATATTTCACCGCCCTTCCGTACCGGTCCAGATAATCACTCCGGTACCAGCCGGTCAGGTCCTCGGAGAAATAGAGGGCCTGGCTCTCGTCAAACTCCAGCTGTACTATATAGAGGGCACTCTCCTCCTCTGTAAGTACATTGGACAGATCCAGTTCCAACTGGATCCATTTATTCCTCTCCCCGCCCAGCTCCAGTATCCGGTCCTCGATTGTCTCCCCATAACGGCGGAACTGGTAACGGTCAAAATCATAGGCAGCATAAGGGACAGGCCGGTAGGGATTCTCCTCAAAGAACTGGATCAGGTTCTCCTCCCTCACCTTCTTCACCTGTAGCCGCAGCCGCTCCACATTCAGGGTCCGGAAACTTATCTTCTTTTCACTGGCACTGGTCAGGAAAAAGCCGGAATTGACAAACTCCACAGCCGGATTAAGGTCTGAAATCTCAATCTCCAGCTGCTCCTCCATTTCCTCAGCCAGCCGCTGGCCGAAGACACTCTCTATCCCAGGGAAAAGCTGGATACTATACTTCTCCCTGGGCCGGAACTTACCACTGACCAGGAGGCTGTTATCCTCTACAGTAACCCTATAATCGACAGCAGGAGTGATATTCAGATAACCCTGGTAATCCCTGTCCTCCCTCAGTTTTTCCGAAAAGACTATCCGGAGGCGGGAGAACTCCCCGTTCTTCTCCTCTTCAATCCTGACCAGGGCCAGGGGGGACTCTATAGCTGCCAGGGTGAATCTCTCCTCTATATCCCCGGCAAGGCCTGTACCGGCACCTGCCAATTTCAGCTGCAATTCCCGTTCCTGCAGGCGGTACCGTTTGATGTTCCCTGTCCTGATTGTAAAATGCAGATTATCCTCTGTTTCTACTGTAAAGGGAAGCTGCCTGCCTTCCAGCTCCAGCAGCAGGGCCTCCTGCAGCTTTTCCCTGCTGACCCGCTCTGAGAGGCCCAGCCTGGCCAGGAAATATACATTTTCCGGGTTCTTTTCCTCCTCCAGGAGGAAATCCCCCTTCAACTCCACCATCTGCTGGCCGGCGGTCTCCAGGTGGAATTCCAGCCTCTCCAGGCTCCCTTCCTCCCGTTCCGGGAAAAGCCCGGCCAGGTTAAGGACACCATGATAATCCATCTTCCGGTAAAGGGGTCTGGCTGGAGCAAAGACCAGGGTCCGCTCATCTTCCCAATAGGCCTTCCCCTCGATCTCCGGTGTAAATGTAAAGATATCCGGAGGAAGCTCCTTGCCCAGTAACTCCTCCCTGACCATTCCTTCCCTGAACCTGACAGCAATCAGGGTGTCTGCCCTGATAAGGCCTGAGGTCAAATGGCTTATCTCCATTCCCGTATCCTGAAGGAGAAAAACAGCCAGGTTCTCCTCCCTTTGATACCTGGCTGTGAAAAAGGCAATTAAGATCAGGCCTAAAATAAATAATGTAAAACCAAAACCAGCGAAAATCCTCCTTTTCATTCTAAAACCTCCCTGTTTCTTCAGAATCTGTTATCCCCATCCAGAAGGTTGCCCAGCCCGCCAAGGAGGGAACCTTCATCTCTCTGTCTGCCGCCCAGATTGGGGGCACTCGCTATGATCCTGCTGGCCAGCCGGGAAAGGGGTAAACTCTGCAGATAAACTGTCCCGGTACCCCTCAGGGTGGCCAGGAAAAGCCCCTCCCCGCCAAAGAACATGGTCTTCAGGCCCTTGACCATCTCGATATCATAATCTATACCCTCGGTAAAACCGACCAGGCAGCCGGTATCAACCCGGAGGGTTTCATTGTTCAATTCCCTCCTGACTATGGTACCACCGGCATGCAGGAAGGCCCTGCCGTCCCCCTCCAGTCTCTGGAGTATGAAACCCTCCCCGCCAAAAAGGCCGGTCCCAAAACGTTTGGTAAAGGTAATATCTATTTTCGTACCATAGGCAGCACATAAAAAGGCATTCTTCTGGCAGGTAAACCTCCTGTAAGGGAGTTCCGCCAGGTCCAGGACAACTATACTACCCGGATAAGGGGCAGCAAAGGCAATCCTCTTCTTAGCCCTGACCTGGTTGGTGAAATGGGTCAGAAAGAGGGATTCACCCGAAAGCAGCCTCTTCCCTGCACTGAATAATTTCCCCATTATACTCTGGCTTATGGCACTGCCGTCTCCCATCCTGGCCTCGAAACTGATGCCTTCTTCCATCCAGTTCATGGCCCCGGCCTCGGCAATAACGGTCTCACCGGGGTCCAATTCTATCTCCACTACCTGCATATCATGACCAATGATATTATAATCAAGCTCATGGCTTTTCATGATTAATCCCCCTTTATTTATAGGTTTCAATCCAATATAAGCTTTTCCTTTTTATTGCTTACTTCCTTTTATTGGTACAAGCCCCTATCTGCTCCTGAATTCCTTCCCGTCCCGCACACAGAATTCCCGGGCCAGATTCCGTCCCTGCAGGCCCGCCGGCGGCAGGCCACCCCCGGGTTCGGTCCACTGCCCGACCATGTAGAAATTACTTAAACCAGGCAGTTCCTTTGGCACTGCCCTGCTCAGGGTTTCCGGGGTAGGTGCAAATCCTTCAAAACTTCCCCGCCAGTTTCCAGTATACCGCCGGACTGTATGGGGGGTGGAAACATCGATGACCTCAACAGCTGCCCTGAAGCCCGGTATCCGTTCATCCAGGATACCCATGACCTTTGCAGCCAATTCATCCTTCTCTTTTCCGTAAAGGGCCGGGTCTTTCTCCGCCAGGGTCAACCAGTAGGAATCATTCCAGGTATTCAGTAAAACTGTAACCACCGTTTTCCCCTCCGGAGCCAGGCCGGGATCAAAGTTATAGATATTGAGACTGAGATACTGATGCCTGCTGCCATCTGGCAGTTCCAGGGCCTCCGGTAGATAGAGTATCTCCCTGGCCGGAAAATCTGCCAGGTCCCTGGCCACACCGAAGCCCAGGTGTATTATGGAGGGGAAAAGGGGATAATTCTCATAGATTTCCTCTATTTCTTCTGAGATATATTTGCCCTCCAGCAGCTTATAGATAGTCGTATAGCCGTCAGCTGCAGAGACTATATCATCAGCATAAAATTCCTCACCATCTGCCAGCCTTATCCCTACTGCCCGGTTATCCTCCACCAGGACCTTCTCCACCCGGCAGTTATAGTTTATCTTGCCACCCAGGGCCAGGTATCTCCTCTCTATATTCCTGGCAAAGGCCAGGGAACCACCCAAAGGATAACCGGCTGACTGGCTGTCCTGTGCGGCCTGGCCCATAAGGAAGGCCACAGCTGACCAGCAGGGAGGTATCAATGCCCGGAAAGCCTCCTGCAATTTCTGGCTTCTCCACTGCAAAATAAATTCTTCAAAAGTCAGGCGGGAATATTCCCTCAGTTTTAAGACTGGACCCATATGTTTCAGGAGGAAGAATAACCAGTCTTTTCCACCCCACTTCTCTGTATCGACCGGTGTTATCAATCTGGCCATGGACCGCAGGTCCCTGATTAACCTCTGGATCCTCTTCCTGTCCTCCGGGGCTATCCGCAGTAATTCTTCCTCCAGCCTGCCTGTATCAGAATAAAAAGACAGCCAGTCTCCATCAGACAGCTGGACCCGGTTAAACACCTCCGGATTGTAGATAGGGACCTCCTCTCCCCCTTCATTTACCAGAGCACCCAGTTCATCCCAGACAATATCAAAACCCGTCTCCTTTTTTGTACCCATCAGCCAGTGGATACAGTAATCAAAAGTATAGTCTCCCCTTTTCCAGGATGTGCAGAGCCCTCCCGGCAGGCTATGGGCCTCGAAAATCTCCGTATCATATCCGTTACGCTGCAGATAGGAGGCAGCAGAAAGCCCGGCAATGCCAGCACCGATGATTATCACTTTTTTCCTCTCCAGGTTGATTACCCCCGCTTCCATCAGGTTTATTTAAGTCTATGATTCTGAAATGCAATTTATAAACTCAATTTGATATTTATTTCAACAATTACTGTTAATTTCCTGCACCTGGGAAAATATTATTTTCCCCTGGAAAGAAATAATCTGCCTCTATTAAATAAGGAACTGTATATAGCGGGAGGTATTCAACTAAGATTGAAATATCATAATAAATTTATTTTCAGGAGTGAGTTTTATGCGTCTCTACCGCTTATTGGGCATAGTCATGCTTCTCTTAAATAAAGAAAGGATAAGATTAAGCAGGAAGATAAAAAAGAGAGCAGGACAATCCAATTCACCTATCTGAACCTGAAAGCCCTGCCCGCCTTTGCAAAAAAAGAATAGTAATAATAAAGAGGAGTAAGGGTTGTTTATCCTTACTCCTCTTTTCCTTGCTACAATTACCTGAACTATTTTTATAAATACCATTCTTCCGGTACCGGTTCATTATCCTTGAAGAGGTTCAGATCCCTCTCCAGGAACTGGCTGGTCAGGTCAGCCATACCTACCGCATCACAGAGGTAGCTTTCCGCATCTCCTATCCTGCCCTTCCTGGCGAAACCCTTATGCAGGAATGGTTTCAGCAGCTTGCCATAGTTCTGGGATACATCACCATAGGAACTATGGTGGCCGTGAAGGTCAGTATAGTAATCCTCACCATAGGGATTGATTATCTTTATCCTTCTGGCATTGGGGTTAATCCGGTCTGGTACATCAAACCATTCCTCAATACTATGGATAAAGGTATTTCTGGTCAGGCTGCAGCCCAGGAACAGGATCTGGGCTTCCATGTCATATAAATGGCTCCAACAACCATCCCTTGGACAGGGAGTGTAGAGTTCTTTTCCTTCTTCCAGTTTGATATATTCCATGGCTCCCTTACCGATGACTGCCACAGAGTGTGAGGGATGCAGGGACCTGACAACCCCTTCCCTCTGTCTGAAGATATTGGTCAGGATTCCTACACAGGAAGGTTCTGTCCTGGGATCATAGATATTGTCCTTGAGATTCTCTGAAGACCAGGAATGGGTCGGGAAAATCAGGAGACCATCTTTCATGTATTCCATAAAGGCATCAATGACGGTATCTGCCCTTCCTTCCACCGGACCGACAGCCTTCATGGAAGAATGGATTAAGAGGACACCCTTCGGGTCTATCCCTATTTCCGCCATTTGTTTTAGTAGATCCTCTTTTGTGTACATTAAAAATCCTCCTATCAGGTACTTTAGTATATTTGCTATAAGCACCTTTTTTATATTCAATATAAAAGGCAGGAACCCTCTTTTTTCTTTGAATTTTCTACAAAAAATCCTATAAATTCATCCAGCTGCTGTCTGCCGGATTCTCCCGCCATTTTTTCAGTTTAGCCAGATCTTCCTCCCTGATATAATCCCTGGCCAGGGCCACCTCAATCAGGGTCTCATAATTGGTCAGGGTAAAAAGCTGGATATCTTCCCTCTGGAAATTCTCCCTGGCCTGGTCCAGGTTATAGGTGAAGATGGCCACGACTCCCAGGACTATGAAGCCGGCCTCCTGTAGTGTCTGTACCACTGCCAGGGATGAACCGCCTGTTGAGATAAGGTCCTCCACTACCACAACCCTTGCCCCTTCCCGGATGACCCCCTCTATGCTGTTTTCCTTGCCATGGCCCTTGGCACTGGCCCGCACATAACCCATGGGCAGGTTGAGCTTCTCCGCTACCAGGGCCGCATGGGGGATACCGGCCGTAGCTGTACCCATGATCATCTCAACGCCGGGAAACTCCTCCTCAATTATATCCGCCAGGCCCCTGGCAATCTCCTTCCTGAGTCCAGGATAAGACAGGGTCAAACGGTTATCACAATAGATGGGGGACCTGATACCGGAGGCCCAGGTATAGGGATCTTCCGGCCGCAAACTGACCGCCTTTATCTCCAGTAAGCTCTCGGCTATCTTTCTTTTCATTGGCTCACTCTCCCTGTAAATTCTTCCTTCATCTGCCTGTAGACTGCCAGGGGATCCTCTGCCCTGGTGATGGGCCTGCCCACGACAATAAAATCTGAGCCCAGTTCCCTGGCCACACCGGGAGTGGTCACCCTGACCTGGTCATCCCTGTTACTTTCCTCCGGCCGGATTCCGGGGGTGACTGTGAGGAAATCCTGGCCGATATCATCCTTGAGCATGCCTGCCTCCAGCGGTGAACAGACCACTCCGTCCAGGCCGGCTTTCCTGGCATTCCGGGCATAATGGAGGACTGTCTCCTTGAGATTCCGTTCAATCAGTAATTCCTCCTGCAGGACTTCCTGTGAGATGGAGGTTAGTTGGGTGACAGCGATACAGAGGGGCCTTTCTCCCGTAGCAGCTTCTGCCAGGCCCTCCATGGCTGCCTCCATCATCCTGATACCCCCTGCTGCATGGAGGTTGACCATATCCACACCCAGATTTGCCAGCACAGCCATGGTCCTCTTAACTGTATTAGGGATATCATGGCATTTCAGGTCCAGGAAGATCCGGTGTCCCTTCTCCTTCAGGGAGGCGATAATGCCCGGCCCTTCACTATAGAATAGTTCCATACCAACCTTCAGGAAGGGCTTTTCCCCCTGGAAGTTTTCCAGAAAAGCCTCCATTTCTGCCCTGTCTTTAAAATCCAGGGCGATAATCAGATCTCTTTCCATCCTATCTTCTCCTTTTTTTTATTATAAAAACATAGAGTATTTATATATATCTGCCTGTTCTACCTATGGGCATAACCGATGGCCTCCTGTATACTGTTGAAGCCGTGTTCTGCCAGTACTCCGGGCAAGTCCCTGATGATTTCCGGGCAGACATAGGGGTTGATGAAATTGGCTGTCCCGATACCCACCGCACTGGCCCCGGCATAGAGGAATTCCAGCACATCCCTGGCATCCTGGATTCCGCCCATACCGATGATGGGCAGGTTGACCTCCCTATAGACCTGGTAGATCATCCTGATGGCCACCGGTTTGATGGCCGGCCCGGACAGGCCGCCGGTACCATTAGCCAGAACCGTTTTACCACTTCTCAGGTCAAGCCTCATGCCCAGCAGGGTATTAATCATGGAAAGGCCGTCCGCCCCTGCCTCCTCCACAGCCCGGGCAATCTTCACTATATCAGTCACATTGGGGGAGAGCTTGACATAGACGGGTTTCCCGGCTGCCTTTTTCACCTCTGCCGTCAGTTCAGCGGCAGTATCCGGGTCTGTCCCGAAGGCCATGCCCCCCTTTTGCACATTGGGGCAGGATATATTCAACTCCAGGGCCTTGATTACCTCACTCCCGGCCAGCCTTCTGCTCACCTCTACATATTCATCTACAGTATCACCGGCCACATTGGCGATGACCGGCAGGTCAAACTGTTCCAGCCAGGGCAGTTTTTCCTTGATGATAACCTCCACCCCCGGATTCTGGAGGCCGATGGCATTCAGTATTCCGCCATAGGTCTCGGCAATACGGGGTGTGGGATTCCCTATCCGGGGCTCCAGGGTTGCTGCCTTGATGGTGATGGCCCCCAACTGGTTCAAATCATAGAGCTCAGCAAACTCCTCCCCGAATCCAAAACAGCCGGAGGCAGGTATGACAGGATTCTTCAGTTTTAAACCCGGTAAATCAATCCGCAGATCAATCATATACTCACCTCATTCAGGCCAAAGACCGGCCCCTCTTTACAGACCCTCTTCTGATAGGGGGAGTCTCCCTCTTTATCACAGACACAGCCGTAACAGGCCCCTATGCCGCAGGCCATCCTCTCCTCCAGGGAGATATAGCCCCTCTTATCCTTCCCATAGGCTTCCTGGATCGCCTTCAGCATGGCCATGGGGCCGCAGGCATAGAGTATATCGAAATCCAGCCCCAGATCTTCTATCAATTCCAACACATTCCCCTTATAGCCGTAAGAGCCGTCCATTGTAGCTATATGGACCTCTGAATAGCGGCTGAATTCCTCTTCATAGAAGACCCCGTCCCTGTCCTGGAAACCCAGCACAGTGATGACCCTGTTGCCCCTGTCATGGAGCCTTCTTGCCAGTTCATAGAGGGGCGGTGTACCGATCCCGCCGCCGATGAGCAGGGCTGTCTCACCCTCCGCCAGGGCCGATTCCGGAAAGCCCTTCCCCAGGGGGCCGAAGATATTGAGCCTTTCCCCTGCCTCAATCCCGGCCAGGTGCTCTGTCCCTTCTCCCTGCACCCGGAAGATGATTTTAAATTCCTTCTCCGGGGAGTTAATCTCACAGATGGAAAAAGGCCTCCTGAGGATAAACCCCTTCCCCTCCAGCTGGACATTGACAAACTGGCCGGCTTCCTTCATCAGCCGGACATTCTCTCCCCTTAAAACCAGCTCATAGATTCCGGGAGCGAGCTCTTGATTTTTGATAACCAGCATATCCTCTGTTAATTTCATCACTTATCCCACCTTATAATTTCCTTATCCTTCCCTGTCCTGCTATTTCCCGAACCAGGCCTGTAACCCTGAATCAGGCATGCTGATACCTGGCTCATTCTCCTCTGTAGACCTCCCTGCCGCCGACAAGGGTCCTGAGGATTTTACCCCGGCAACGGTAACCCTTGAAGGGGGTATTTTTGCCTTTAGAATGGAAATCCTCCACATCTATAATAAAGGAAGCCTCCGGATCAATGATGACCAGATCTGCCTCCCGGCCAGCTTCCAGCACTCCCGTTTCCAGGCCGAATAAGCCGGCCGGCTTGACGGTCAGCATCTCCACCAGCCTTTCCAGGGTAATGACCCCTTCCAGGACCAGATAGGTATAGAGGAGGGAGAAACAGGTCTCCAGGCCGGCTATGCCGAAGGGGGCTTCCGCAAAGCCCCTGGCCTTTTCCTCAGCGTGGTGGGGGGCATGGTCTGTGGCGATGATATCGATGGTGCCGTCTTTCACACCCTCCAGCAGGGCCAGCCGGTCCTCTTCACTCCTCAGGGGAGGATTCATCTTGTAATCAGCATCATTAATATCGATATCTTTATCAGAGAGCAGGAGGTGATGGGGGGTCACCTCACAGCTGACCGGCAGCCCCTCTTTCTTTGCCTGCCGGATCAGTTCAACTGCTTCCTCTGTACTGATATGACAGGCATGATAGGCAGCTCCCGTCTCCCTGACCAGGTCCAGGTCCCTGGCCAGCTGCCGGTATTCAGAAGCTGAGCTGATTCCCCTGATGCCCAGCCTCCGGCTCAGGTCACCTTCGTGGATATAACCGCCATTATTCAGGCTCTCATCTTCACAGTGGGCCGCTATCATCTTATTTAATCCCTTTACCTCCTCCATGGCCCTTTTCATCATCCCTTCATCCTGGACACCCCGGCCGTCATCGGAGAATCCCAGGACCGAACCTGCCATGGCAGCAAAGTCCACCAGCTTCTCCCCCTGCAGGCCCTCTGAAATGGCACCATGGAGATAGACCCGGACAACAGCCTCTTTTTCTATTCTTTCCTCTACCTCCCGGAGAATTGCCGGGTTGTCCAGTACCGGATCCGTATTGGGCATGGCTGCCACTGTGGTAAAACCGCCCCTGGCCGCAGCCCGCGTCCCGCTGGCAATGGTCTCCTTATGGGTATAGCCTGGTTCCCGCAGATGGACATGGACATCGATAAAACCTGGGGTGACCAGTTTTCCCCTGGCGTCAATTACCCTTGTCCTGCTATCGGTTATAAGGTCCTTCCCTATGGCCTTTATCTTCTGCCCCTCAATCAGGACATCCAGTTCCCTGAACTCCCCTTCCACGAAGACCCGGCCGCCTTTAATAAGAATCATCCTCATCCCCCTTTGTCAAAGCCCTGTACAGAACAGCCATCCGGATATACATACCGTTTTTCATCTGTTTGAAAATCCTGGATTTCTCACACTCCACCAGGGAGTCGTCAATCTCCAGGCCCCGGTTCACCGGAGCCGGGTGCATGATGATAGCATGATCCTGGATCTTTTCATAACGTTCCAGGGTCAGGCCATAGAGCCTGTGGTATTCCTCCTGGGATATATTGAGTTTTTCCTGGTGCCGTTCAAACTGTACCCGCAGTAACATGACGATATCCACTTCACCGATAATATCATCCAGCTCAACATATTCCTCATCATCCTGTAATTCCGGTGGTGCTGAAAGGAAAACCTCCATCCCCAGCCGTCTCATGACTTCAATATTGGTATGGGCCACCCGGGAATGGGCAATATCTCCGGCAATAACAATCTTCAATCCTTCAAATCTGCCAAACTCCTGCCTGATAGTCAGGAGGTCCAGCAGGGACTGGGTAGGATGATTGCCACTGCCGTCACCCCCGTTGATGATGGGAACAGGAATATTACCGAGCAAATCTTCATAGAAATTATCCTCACTATGGCGGATAATTATGGCATCAACATACTGGGAGAAGGTCTTTACCGTATCATAAAGGCTTTCCCCCTTCAACATGCTGGAGGCCTCTTTAGCAAAGGAAAGCACCTGGCAGCCCAGGCGGCTCTCAGCAGCTTCAAAGGAATAGCGGGTCCTGGTACTGGGTTCGAAAAAGAGATTGGCTACCAGCTTATCACCCAGATTAGCCCTTTTCCCCTCCATGAATTCTTCCGCAATATCAAGGATTTCGGTAATCTCTCCAATACTTAAATCCTTCAAATTTACCAGTGTTCCCCTTGGCAGATTATCCATAGTTGTCAACCTCCCTGTTCCTGAAAATGACTCCACCTATCCAGCCGCTACAACTAAGGAGTGCCAGACGTAAAAAAAGAGTACCTCTAAAAAGGTACTCTTTACCCATCTGCAGAATATAATACAAGTATTTTCAGTACCTTTTTAGCCTCACAGGACTAGATTAAAGGTGGATATTCACATATTCATTTTTAATTTCCTCATTCTGTTAAATTATATCTTAAATAGGTTTAATAGTCAAGCATTATTTTCATTATTTTCCTTATTTTCTTCAATTCCCATCCGGTCAAGAATCATGGCATAACCGTCCGCACCATAATAGAGGCACCTCTTTACCCGGCTGATAGTAGCGGTGCTGACACCGGTCTTTTCCACTATCTCATCATAGGTGGCTCCCAGGCGCAGCATCCTGGCCACTTCCAGCCGCTGGCCCAGGGCCTTGATCTCGGCCACTGTAGCAATATCCTCAAAAAAGCGGTAACACTCTTCCCTGCTCTCCAGCAGAAGAATGGCATCAAATAACCGATCAGTAAGCTCATCCCTGAATCTTCTATCCATCTCTTCCCTCCCGGTATCCTCATAAATCAAGGATTTTATTCCCATTCAATGGTTCCAGGCGGTTTGGAGGTAATATCATAGACGACCCGGTTTACAGATTCTACCTCACTGATAATCCGGCTGGAAATCCTCTCCAGTAGTTCATGGGGAATCCTGGCCCAGTCGGCAGTCATGGCATCAGTGCTGGTAACTGCCCGCAGGATAATGGGATAGGCATAGGTCCGCTGCTCATCCCTGACTCCGACACTCTTAATATCAGGCAAGACAGCAAAGTACTGCCAGATCTCCCTATTCAGGCCAGCCTTCCTGATCTCCTCCCTGAAAATAGCATCGGCTTCCCTCAGGATAGCCAGTTTCTCCTCATCGATGCTGCCGATTATCCTTACAGCCAGTCCCGGTCCCGGGAAAGGCTGCCGCCAGACTATATCCTCCGGCAGGCCAAGCAGCTCACCCAATTTCCTGACCTCATCCTTGAAGAGGTCCCTCAGGGGTTCGATCAGTTCCAGGTCCATATCTTCCGGCAGGCCGCCCACATTGTGATGGCTCTTGACCTTGACCCCTTTGCCCTCACCAACACTCTCTATCACATCAGAATAAAGGGTACCCTGGACCAGGAAACTGGCATCACCGATCTTACCTGCCTCTTCCTCAAAGACCCTGATGAATTCCTCACCGATGATCTTCCTCTTCTGTTCCGGATCCTGAACTCCGGCCAGTTTATCCAGAAACCTCTTCCTGGCATCTACATAAATCAGCGGTATTTTAAAGTCCTGGCCAAAGGTCCTCCGTACCTCCTCCACCTCTCCCTTGCGGTGGAGGCCGTGGTCCACGAAGATACAGGTCAACTGGTCACCGATGGCTTTATGTACCAGGGCTGATGCTACCGCAGAGTCAACCCCGCCGGAAAGGCCGGAGATAACCCGGGCAGAGCCTGCCTCTTCCCTGATGGCCTCTATCTGCCACTTAATGAAATCCTCCATATTCCAACTGCCCTTTACCTGGCAGACATTGAAGAGGAAATCCCTGATCAGGTCCTCACCCTGTCCTCCTTCAGCCTCTTCAGGCTGAAACTCCAATACCGGTATCCCCAGCTGGAAGATACCGCTGTCCGGCCGCCGGGTAACGGCAGTATTTTCCCCCGCCGGCCCCTTTTCCGGCCTGTAGGCAAGAATTATACCGGCCGGATTCAGTTTTTTTATCTCAGCCAGGTCTGCATTATAAGGCAGGATACGGGAAAAAACCTGCATTTCCCGGATGGCCCTGGCCAATTCCTGGCTATAGCGCCCTCCAAAATCAAGAATCAGTATCTCTTCCTGCAACTGCATGATCTTTCTCCTTTCAAAAACAGGCTATTTCATACTTTAACTGTCTAAAGTATATCTCATTTATTGAATTAATGTCAAGTTTTTCTACCCTCCTGGCAGACTCTCCAGGTAAACTGTCCTGACAGACTTTACTCTCTTCTTCTCATTCCTGTCAAACTATAGTGGCAAAAATATCAAGTGTAGAACTTAATGTAAAAATAGAAAGCCCGGTATGAGGGGAACACTCATACCAGGCTGGATATAGGTCTTATTTAATATAGCCCTTTGCCACCAACAGTTCAGCCATCAGGATGGCCCCGCCGGCAGCACCACGGACAGTATTGTGGGACAGGCCTACAAAGCGGTAGTCAAAGACCTTACACTCCCGCAACCGTCCTACAGAGACGGCCATGGCCTTATCCATATCCCTGTCCCGCCTTGGCTGCGGCCGGTCTGCCTCATAACGGACGATAATCGGCTGGCGGGGAGCAGAAGGCAGATCCAGTTCCTGGGGTAAGGATTTGAAATTCTCCCAGATCTCCAGGATTTCGTCCAGCTCCGGTTTCTCTCCTTTGAAGCCCAGGCTGACACAGGCAGTATGGCCGTCGATGACCGGAACCCGGTTACAGTGGGCTGAAATCTGGATGGAGTTATCATAAACAAACTTGCCGTCTTCTATGGTCCCGAAGATTTTCAGGGGTTCCTCTTCGCTCTTCTCCTCTTCCCCACCGATATAGGGGACGATATTATCCAGCATATCATAGCTGGGGACTCCTGGATAACCGGCCCCGGAGATGGCCTGCAGGGTGGTTATGATCATTCTATCCACCTGATACCCCTTTTCCCTCAGGGCATGGATGGGTGTAACATAACTCTGGAGACTGCAGTTTGGCTTTACTGCCAGCAGGCCTGTGTCCCAGCCATAGAACTCCCGCTGGGCCGGAATGATATCTACATGAGCATGGTTTACCTCTGGAATCAACATGGGTACATTTTCTGTATGGCGATGGGCAGAGTTATTGGATACTACGGCAAAGCCGGCAGCGGCATAGGCCAGCTCCAGTTCCTTTACCTGTTCTTTATCCAGGCTCACCGCAGAGAAGATAACCGTACACTTTCCTTTTGCACTATCTATATCCCCGGCATCACCGACAATCAGGTCCTTATACTGCTCAGGGAGAGGATCTGTCATCAACCATCTGCCGGCAACAGCCTCCTCATAGGTCCTCCCGGCAGAACGGGGAGAAGCTGCTACATAAGTCACCTCAAACCAGGGATGGTCTGCCAGTAAACGCAGATAATTCTGTCCCACCATCCCGGTTGCCCCGATTACCCCAACCTTAATTTTGTTCATAATGATCCACCACCTTATTCTTATCTTATAGTTAATATCTTATAGTAAAAATCAGGTATTTAAGTCTTACCCTCTAATTCTTTATGGTTTATTTCCATTATCTATCTTCAAAATTAATCTTCTATATATAAATATCATTCTATAATCCCAATATATCCTCTATGGCAGCCAGCAGGCCCCTGATATCGATGAGATTCAAATCACCCATGTGGGCAATCCGGAAACACTGCTCCTTAAGCTTACCATAGCCGCTGGCAATCCGGCAAGCATATTTATTTACCAGTTCCCGGTTTAACCTGGCTACCGGGATGTCCCTGGTATTAAGGATACAGGTAATGGTCGGAGACCAGTAGCCCTCTTCCGGATAGATAGCAAAATGTTTCAGGGCCCATTCCTGCACTACAGAGGCCATCTCCTGGTGCCTTCTGAAACGGTTCTCTATCCCTTCCCCTTCTACTATATCTTCCAGTTGTTTCTGCAAGGCAAACATCTGGGGGATGGCCGGTGTCACCGGAGTCTGGCTCTGCAGATGGTATTTATACATCAGGGGCAGGTTGAAATAATAGCTCCTGGGTTCTACCTCTTCTGCCCTGGCCAGGAGTCTCTCGCTGACAGAGGCCACTGCCAGGCCTGCCGGCAAAGCAAAGGCTTTCTGCAGCCCGGCCAGGCACATATCGATACCCCATTCATCCACCCTTATCTCAACTCCACCCATGGCAGAAACAGCATCAACGAAAAAGAGGACATCATCATATTTCCTGACCACCTCTGCGATTTCCGGCAGTGGATTCAGGATACCGGTAGAGGTATCATTGAAGACCAGGGTTACAGCGTCATATTTGCCGCTGGCCAGTGCCTCATCCACCAGCTCAGGCCTGATGGCCTTATCCCATTCTATCTCCAGCTTGTCACAGGGTACCCCATTCATTACTGCAATCTCATGCCAGCGGTCGCCAAAGGCACCATTGACCAGATTCAGGCATCTCTTTTTGACACCATTGGTGACTGCTGCCTCCATGGCCCCTGTGGATGAAGATGTGAATAAAAGAACTGGATTTTCAGTAAAGAGCAATCTCTTTAGATAATCCTGAATACTGTCATAAAGCTGGACAAACTCCTCAGTCCGGTGATGGAGCTGGGGTCTGGCCAGTTCATTCAGTAGTTCTGCTCTTACTTCTGTCGGTCCTGGAGTAAATAATCTTTCATGCATTTTACTACCTCCTCTATACTCTTCTTTCTCCTCCTCGGCTTTGATAATGATATTTTACCAGAGAAATGCAAAGAAATCCAGCAAAACTATTCTGCTGGAAAAAATAAAAGGCTGTTAACCTTTTAACATCGGTTAACAGCCTTTTTGACGGGTAGTTGCTTATTACATCATACCCATGCCGCCGCCCGGCATTGGCATTGGAGGATTCTCTTCCGGAATCTCTGCTACCAGACATTCGGTAGTCAGTAACATGGCAGCTGCACTGGCAGCATTCTGCAGGGCAGAACGGGTAACCTTGGCCGGGTCAACGATACCGGCATTAATCATGTTGACAAACTCGCCTTTCAGGGCATCGAAACCAACACCCTTTTCCTGCTCTTTAACTTTTTCTACAATTACTGAGCCTTCAAAGCCGGCATTGTCAGCAATCAGGCGGACAGGGGCTTCCAGAGCACGTCTGATAATATCAACACCTGTAGCCTCATCGCCTTCAAGGTTCAGCTCTTCCAGTACGGAGATGGCATCCACTAAGGTTGTTCCACCACCAGCTACGATACCTTCCTCAACAGCAGCCCTTGTTGCAGAGAGGGCATCCTCGATACGGTGCTTCTTCTCTTTCAGTTCGGTCTCGGTAGCGGCACCAACCTGGATTACAGCTACACCGCCAGCCAGTTTGGCCAGTCTTTCCTGTAATTTCTCTCTATCAAAATCAGAGGTAGTATTCTCGATCTCTACCCTGATCTGCTTGATCCTACCCTGGATCTTATCCTTGTCACCATAACCTTCGACAATGGTGGTCTCTTCCTTGGTTACATTAACCTTGGCAGCACGGCCTAACATGTCGAGGCTGGTATTCTCCAGTTTCAGGCCCAGATCTTCGGTAATTACCTGGCCACCGGTCAGGACAGCAATATCCTCCAGCATGGCTTTACGGCGGTCACCGAATCCAGGAGCCTTAACAGCTACACAGGTAAAGACACCACGGATCTTGTTCAGGACCAGTGTAGCCAGGGCTTCGCCCTCAATATCTTCAGCGATGATTAAAAGGGGTTTACCTGTCTGGGCTACCTGCTCCAGAACCGGTAACAGTTCCTGGATGCTGGACAGCTTCTTATCTGTAATCAGGATATAGGGATCCTCCAGGGAAGCTTCCATTGTATCAGTATCTGTTACCATGTAGGGGGAAAGATAACCACGATCAAACTGCATACCTTCCACAACATCCAGGGAGGTACCCATGCTCTTGGACTCTTCCACAGAGATTACGCCATCCTGGCCAACCTTTTCCATAGCTTCGGCGATTAATTCACCAATTGCCTCTTCGTTACCGGCAGAAATTGTCGCAACCTGGGCAACTGCATCTCTGCCTTCTACAGGCTGGGCCAGATTGGAGATTTCCTCTACAACTCTTGCTACAGCCTTTTCGATTCCTCTCTTGATTAACATGGGGTTGGCACCGGCAGCTACGTTTCTCAGACCTTCCTTGAAGATAGCCTGAGCCAGAACAGTAGCAGTTGTAGTACCGTCACCGGCTACATCATTGGTTTTTGTAGCAACCTCTTTCAGGGTCTGGGCACCCATGTTTTCATATTGGTCTTCTAACTCTATTTCTCTTGCTATACTCACACCATCATTGGTAATGGTGGGAGCACCATAACTCTTTTCCAGAACAACGTTACGACCCTTGGGGCCTAAAGTAACTTTAACGGCATCAGCTAATTGATCTACACCACGCTCCAGTGCACGGCGTGCTTCTTCACCAAAAAGTAATTTCTTTGCCATAACATATCCCTCCTTATGTACTTAAATAAATTTTTATTCTTCAATAACAGCCAGTATGTCGTCAACACTCATGATTACATATTCTTCTTCATCGATGGTAATCTTATTACCGGCATATTTATCAAATATAACCTTGTCTCCTACCTTTACAGGAGCTTCACCATTTTCAGGTGTTACTTCAGCACCAACAGCAATAACTTCACCCTGCTGTGGTCTTTCTTCCCTGGCTGTGTCAGGAAGGACTATACCGCTTTTAACCTTTTCTTCCTCTTTGAAATATTTGATAGCAACTTTGTCCTTTAAAGGTCTTATTTTCATGTTAAACCCCCCTTAATATGTATTCTTATCCTGTTAGCACTCATCTCGGGTGAGTGCTAATAAACACTGTTAATATAATATCCAAGGAAAACCTGAAAATCAACCCTTAATATTGGGATATATTCCCCTTTTTCTCTCTTTCTTTTTAATTATTATGGTTTTTCTTCCGTTTTCTTCGATTTGCTCTCCAGGAGCCCCCTGCCTCCTCATGTGACAATGGGCTATCCTTAAATATATACATAAGATTACCTCAATATACCCCGGGATATCCTGGAGGAAAATCTCTATATTATTTCTACAGTTACTCCTGCTTCCTCTTCTATCTCCCGGTAATTCCTTCCACTTAAATCATTGCCAAAATTATCAAAGATTATACCTGGCAGGAGTAACAAATCATAGCTTTGGCTGCTTTCCCTGAGCCGGTCCATGATATCACTAACCGTCAGGAGGCCAGCCGCGATTATGGAACCGCCAAAGAACCTGTTCTCCGCCACCAGGAGATCAATACAGCCTTCCCTGCCGGCAGCCTCTTGCGGCCCTTCTGCCTGTCCGGTTCCTCCCCTCTGCCCGGCCCCTTCTATCCGGCAGGCTGACTGCCGGTCAGGACTTAACCGGCTCTGGCGGACACAATTCCCCTGAACAGAATCCTGCTGGAGAGGATTATATAAATGTTTAAGGGAATGGCGGTAATAATCCAGGAAGGCCCCCATGATACCCTCAGCAGCCACTGAGGTAAGCAGGGCTATCCGCTTATCCCTGTTTTGCAGGAAGGCCCTGGTCAATTGGTCCATCACTGCCGGATCCAGGTCATAGTCAAGGATAAGGCCTGACCTCTCACCGGCCTCCTTCTCCAGGACCAACTCGCCTCTTACCGGTTCACCCCCTACCCCCTCCTGCTCATACTGGAGCAGGGGATTGGCAGAAACCAATATCCTCTGAAAGGCATCCACCCGGCTGAGGGGCCTCTCCCCGTTTACGGCAGTAATCAGGGCCCCCTTTTTCAGGTTAGACCGGGCTGCCGGGCTGCCGGGAATAATCCCCTTCACTACCGCCTGCAGGTCATTGATTGCCGGCGGTTCCAGGAGGACAGGGGTATCCAGGCCTTTATAACCTTCAATAAATTCCGCAATCCTCCCATACATCTCCTCCACGGGAAACTGCATCCTGGCAGATGAATAACGGGTAAAACCGGGCAGGAAGATGCGGATACTCTTTGCTCCATATCCATTTAGAAGCTCAATGGTCCTGCCCAGGGACTCCCAGCCCATGAGATGGGGCATGGCCACAATGCTGCCATGAAAGACAAGTTCCCTCTCTGCCAGCAGTTCCAGGGCAGTAAAGACCTGTTCCGGCCTGCGGTCAGCCATTAAAAAAACCCTTTCTTCAGGGCTGGAACAATTCAGGGAGATATTCAATTCTACCGGCCTTCTGCCGGCCAGGAAATCCACCCTTTCCCTGTCCAGAAAACTGCCATTGGTGGTAATCCTGATCCCCTTCAGGGGAAAACTCTCCCTTACCAGTTCAATGATCTGGAAGAACTCCGGATGGGCCAGGGGATCCCCCTCAATAATTCTGGTAGCTGACTCACCGATGATGACCGGGCCTTCCGGATCCAGATACTGCAATAATTCCTCGATCAATTCCAGATCCAGGTGGCCCAGCCGGTGAACATCAAGGCCAGGAGGATTATTGCGGTGGCTGCAGAATTGGCAGGCCATGTTGCAGACTGAGGTTATGGGCAGGATGCCGTCATCCTGCACTGTTTTCAGTAAGATATATTTGAGTTTCGGGTCCATTTGCTTCCTCCTGTGCCGGTCATATTATGCTTTTCCTGATACCTTCAAATATTAAGGTTGATTGGATTAAATTATAGTTTCAGGTTGGCCCTGGCTGCCAGGGTCAGGGGAGAAAATTCCCCCTTCAGGTATTTATAATAGGCGGCAGAACCGATCATGGCCGCATTATCCGTACAGTACTCCAGTTCCGGTGTATAGAGGGGCAGTTGATACTCCCCTTCCAGCCTCCTGGCCAGCTGTTCCTTCAGGGCTCTATTGGCAGAGACACCGCCGGAAAGGATGACACTCTTTACCGGATAGTTCTCCACTGCCTTCAGCACCTTGCTGGTCAGGACATCGATAACAGCCTGCTGAAAACTGGCTGCTACATCAGGTACATTGATCTCAGCCTGCCGTTGTTTCTGTGTATTGAGGTAATTAAGCACTGCTGTCTTCAGGCCGCTGAAACTGAAATCATAGGTGTCCTCATCGATGAAGGGACGGGGAAAGTCTATAGCCGCAGGGTTGCCCTCCCTGCTGATTTTCTCTATGGCCGGCCCGCCCGGATAACCCAGTCCCAGTACCCGGGCCACCTTGTCAAAGGCCTCACCGGCAGCGTCATCCCTGGTACTGCCCAGCAGCCTGTAACTGCCCAGTTCTTCAAAATAGAGCAGGTCAGAATGGCCGCCGGAAACGGTCAAACAGAGTACCGGTGCCTCAATATCCTTATTGGAGATAAAATTGGCATAAATGTGGCCGACAATATGATTGACCCCGATGAAGGGTATATTGAGTGCATGGGCCAGGGTCTTGGCTGCTGTCAGGCCGACCAGGAGACTTCCCACAAGGCCGGGGCCGTAGGTAGCCGCCACTGCATCCAGGTCGGAAAAATCCATTCCAGCCTGGTGGAGGGCCTCACTGATTACCGGATTTATCAGTTCCAGGTGCTTCCGGGAGGCAATCTCCGGTACCACTCCCCCGTATTTTTTATGCAGTTCTATCTGGGAGGAAACCACATTGGAGAGGACATGGAGCCCGTTATACACGACAGCTGCAGAGGTCTCATCACAGGAGGTCTCTATGGCCAGGATAATGACTCCTTCGCTATCCTCCTTATTCCATTCAATCTCGCCGCCCATGTTCTTATACGCTTCCCAACTTATCCATGTCATCCTTCCCGACATCTCCTTTCATCTCTTTCCACATGATCAGGGCATCCTCATTATTATTAAGATAATATCCGGGCCGGCAGCCGGCAGATACAAAACCCTTCTTCCTGTAGAGGTTAATGGCTGAATTATTGGAGACCCGGACCTCCAGGGTGGCCTCCCTGATCCCCTCCTGCCAGGAATATTCTAAAATCCTGTCCAGCAGGTCCATGGCTATACCCTTCTGCCTGTAATTCCTGTCTACAGCCAGATTGGTTATATGCAGCTGGTCCATTATCAGCCAGCCTCCGATATAGCCAACCACCTTTCCATCCTCCAGGGCTACAAAATAGGCGGCATGGGGATTGGCACTGATCTCTGATTTAAAGGCATATTCTGACCAGGGATCAGAAAAGGAATCCTGCTCAATTGCCAATACTTCCGCCAAATGCATCAATTCCATGAGAACTATTTTTATCTTCATCGCCCTCACCCATGTATCTTCTGCCAGTTGACCTCTGCCTGCGGTTTTTTCAGATAATCTGGAGTTATCTCCAGGTAATTATCTCTCCTGCCCTGTGCCAGATAGTACTGGCCCAGGGCTGCCAGGACCCCGCCCCTGATTATATTCTTATCGGCTGTAGCCAGCCTGATGTCCAGGCCGGTATCAGCAAGCTGTGAGTGGTACTGGTGGACAGCATTACCGGCAAAATAAAAAACGCCTTCTGGATCCAGCCCTTTCAGCTCCTCCAGCAGGTCCTCAATGGAAACGGCGCTGGGATCATTAGTCCTCCGGCTCTGAATATCTCCGGCCCAACCCTTATAGATGGCAGTATAGACCCGTTCCCGCCTGGCATCAATGACAGGCAGCAGCCAGGCTTCAGTATCACTCAGGTTATAGGCCAGGGCATCCAGAGAAGATACTGCCACTATGGGCAGGTCCAGGACCTGGGCCAGGGTTCTGGCCGCTGTCAGTCCGATCCTCAACCCGGTAAAAGAGCCTGGCCCTGTACCTATACAGAGACCCTCCAGGTCCTCTATTCTTTTTCCTGTACTGGACAATAGATAGTCCAGATTACTGTGCAGTTCCTCGCCGTGGCGGTGGATCAGGCGTAAATTTACCTCACCCAGGATACCTTCCTCATCAGCCAGGCCCAGGGCACAGATTTCAGTACTGGTATCAATACCCAAAGTCAACATATTCTTCTAACCTTTCCAGTAAAGTTAATGATCTTTCTCCTTCCCCTTCTATGCTGATTTCTCTTTCCTCCTCAGAAAGACGATTTATCCTGATATAGATGAAATCCGGTGGCAGGAGGTCATAGGCCAGATCAGGCCATTCGATGATTACCACCCCGTCACTATCCAGATATTCCTCAATGGCCAGATCATAGAGTTCCTCATCTTTCTCCAGCCGGTAGAGATCCATGTGGTAAACAGTAAAATCCCCTTCATATTCATTGATGATATTGAAGGTAGGGCTGGTCACATCTTCCAGGACACCGAGCCCTGAGCATATCCCCTGGGCCAGGACAGTCTTGCCTGCCCCCAGGTCGCCGGCCAGCAGTATTATCTGGCCTGCTTCCACCAACTCCCCGATGTTTTCACCCAGAGAATAGGTCTCATCTTCAGAACTGCTTATAATGGTTAATATATTGTCATCCATTTGCTCTCTCTCCTTATTTCCAGTATTGCCTTGTAGTACAGTTATATTATAACAATTTAATCGGAGTTGACAAGAGGGATATTCCAGATTAAATATTTCAAATATTTACTTTTTCCAGGTAATGTAGTCCCTCCCTATAAGGCATTGCTTTCAGGATAAAAGAGAAGAGATTATACTGCAGGCAGAGATTGAAGTCTTCTACCGGTGACCAGTCCTGGTTGGCCGGATCGAAAAACCTCTTTCCGCTGGTTTCTTTTAAGATTTCCCTGATTTCCTCCTCCTCCGGCATTTCTCCCCCCTTGAACTGCCGGTAGATGGCTGCCACTTCCCCATCTACATCTACTGTAATCATGTCCCTGGCCGGAGAGAGTTCCAGCAGGAGGTTTTTAATATAATAGGCACAGAGGATATCTTCATTGGTCGGCTCTATCCCGGCCAGACCCATACAGACCAGTGAGACTACTGCCGGCTCCCTCTGCAGGATATAGCTGGCTACAGCCCGGGCATTCACAAAACTGCCGGTTATAATTTCCTCAGCCTTTACAGCATTTACTATCCCCTGGGTGCCGGCACTGGTAGTATGGATCAGGGTCCTGCCGCTAAAATCTACCCCCTGGACCTGGGCCGGGGAATTACCATAATCAAAGCCGGGTAATTTCTTCCCCTTCCTTTCACCTACCAGGATAAAGTCCTCATTTTCTTCCTTCAGGGCATAGGCTGTTTCCAGTCTGCCCACAGGTATTATTTTCTCTGCCCCGTTATTGAAGGCATAGGAGGCCAGGGAAAAGGCCCGGAAGACATCGATGATGACCGTCAGGCCTTCCGCTTTTTTTGCTCCTTCTATCAGTTGTAAAATCTTTATCTTCATTATGTAAAC
>JAAYRT010000149.1 GCA_012518635.1 Halanaerobiaceae bacterium
CTGAGATTAGGTAGTGAAAGCGGTATTCCCCAGGATTTTCATTTTGTCGGTTATAGTGTAAAAGAATATGAACTGGATGGCATGTATATTCAGAATCTGGAAGGTCATCAGGGCAAGATTTTAAAGGTAAAAATTGTAGCAACCTTTCTGCCCAGGGTTGTAGTGGATTCATTATTGTCTGTAGTAAATAAGGCCGGCTTGCTGGTTGATTACCTTACCCTGGAGCCGATTGCAGCGGCCAATCTTGTTATCCCTAGAGATATGTATAATTTTAACCTGGCCCTGGTAGATATCGGTGCTGGAACATCGGATATTGCCTTGACCAAGGGGGGTGCCATGTTTGCCTATTCAATGGTACCTGTGGCTGGTGATGAGATTACTGAAGCCATAGCCGAACATTATCTCCTGGATTATAATACTGGCGAGAGGGTCAAACGCAGCCTCCTGTCCGGTGAAGAAATCAAGGCCCATAATATATTGAGCCAGGAAATCTATATAACACCTGACGAGGCTTTCCAGGTTATTGGACCCGTAGTACAGAGCCTTGCTGCCCAGATCAGTGAAGCCATCCTGATGTTGAATAATAAAACACCTCAGGCAGTCATCTGTATTGGTGGCGGCAGTTTAACTCCCAAGCTATTGGAAGGAATAGCTGAACATCTGGGCTTACCGGGAGATCGAGTAGGGATAAAGCAATATGATGATATTAAAGTTATTCAGGGGGAGATTGCCGGGATCAATCCGGCCCAGGCCAGTACTCCTATTGGTATCGCTGTGTCTGCCCATGAAAATAAGGGTAAAGCCTATCTCCTTGATATAAGTGTCAATGGTTATAAATATCAGATTTTTACAGTTAATAGGGGGACTGTTGCAGATGCCCTTTTGACTGCAGGTATTGATTTGCGGGAAGTTACCGGCCTGCCAGGCCGGGGTATAACCTGTACTGTAAACGGAGAGTTAAGGATTATCAGAGGTGAATTGGGAGAGCCTGGCCAGATTATCCTCAATAATAAGAAAGTTGGCCTGGATGTAGAGATAAAATCCGGTGATGAAATAGAAGTCATATCCGGCAGCAGCGGAAAAGATGCCAGCGGACTTATAGGGGATCTGGTCCCGGAGCTGACTACATATAATATCAGGATTAATGGGGAATCTTTCCTGGTCAGGCCGGAAATCTATCAGAATAATCTACTGGTTGACAGGGAAACTCCCATTATCGATGGGGCTGAGATAAGGTATGACAGCTTTGAAACTATTGGGGAGCTTATAGCTAAAATCTATGATTTAAACCCGGTAAAATTGAGCAATAATTTTATTTCCTATAAAATAAACCATGAGGAAAGATATATCCCCCAGGATGAAATACTGGTCCTGGTTGACAATAAGCCTATTGATTTAAATATGCCTGTAGATGAAAGTCTGGAGTATACTGTACTGCATGGTGAGAGAAAGAATCTCACTATAAAAGACATCATGGATGCCAGGTTGAATGATAGTATTGAAATCACATTTAATGGCAGCAGGTTGAATATTCCTACCAGGGGCAAACTTTATTGTAATGGTGAGGAGATAAGGGATGATAAACAGATTAAACATGGTGATGAGTTTGAATATCAAGAGAAGGTTGTTACTGTCCGTACTGTTTTTGAATATATAAATTACAAGGTAACCCCATTTTTAAATAGCTTTACCTTGACCATCAATGGGGAGGAAGCCAGCCTGGATGATTATTTAAAGGATGGGGACAGGCTGGAGTTGACCTATAAAGGGGTCAATAAATATATGAAAAAGGAGAACCTATGAAAATATTACTTATTGCTGATAAGGAACATAAGGCTCTATATGATTATTTTGAGCCGGAAAGATGGAAAGATATAGATCTGATTCTCTCAGCAGGTGATCTAAAACCTGCTTATTTGCGTTTTCTTGTAACCATGATTAATAAACCCTTATTCTATGTAAGGGGTAATCATGATGATAATTATACCAAGGATCCTCCGCTTGGTTGTGTAGATATCCATGGAAAAATTGTAGAATATCAGGGTTTGAGGATATTAGGCCTGGAGGGTTCTAGCTGGTATAATGGCAAAGGAGTTCAATATACCGAAAAACAAATGTGGTGGCAGGTCACAAAGCTCTGGCCCAGACTTAAATTTGGTGACAGGATAGACATAGTTTTAACCCATAACCCTGCCCTGGGGCTGAATGATGGAAAAGGACATGCCCATCGTGGTTTTAAGTCTTTCCGTTATCTCATTGACACCTTTTCACCCAGATACTTTATCCATGGACACCAGCACCTGTCCTATGCTATGCGTAACCGCATAATCCACTATAAAGATACAGAGATTATAAATGCCTATGAGTATCATGTACTGGAGATCTGAAATCCGGGGTGTTGTAGAAATTGCTGAGAGAATACTCTTATTTTAAAATACTTTGCAAGTTATTTTGGGAAGAAAAACTTGAGGCCTATCTGGTAGGAGGGGCTTTACGGGATTTCTTCCTGGACAAAAAAATCCTTGATTATGATATTGTTGTAAAGGAGCGGGTAGCTGAAATGGCCCGCTATTTTGCTGAAATTATCCAGGGTAAATTCATAATAGTAAACGAAGAACATAAAATATACCGGGTGATAGCCAGGGATATCATTTTTGATTTTACCTCTATTAAGGGAGACAACATCCGGGAGGACCTGTCCAGAAGGGATTTTACCATTAATGCCCTGGCCCTTCCTATATGTTCAAGTGACAGTCATTCTGGTTTACCAGATTTGCAAGATGTGATAGATCCATTTGGCGGTTTAAATGATTTGAGGGATAAAATAATCAGGGCAACAAATGAAAGAGTTTTTAGAGAGGATCCTCTCCGGTTGTGGAGAGCCTTCCGCTTTTCTGCTGAGCCGGGTTTTAAGATAGAGGAAAAAACCAGTGAACTGCTTTCGAAATATAGTTTATTGGCTGGAGAGGCAGCCCGGGAGAGGATAAAAGAGGAATTAATGAAGATACTACAAAAAAGTGAATCTGCAAAAATCATCAGGGATATGGAGGAAGTAGGGTTATTATCTAGTATCATTCCTGAAATAAATGAAATGAAACAAACAGGGGAGAACAAATATCACCGGGAAGATGTTTGGGCACATTCTCTGCAGGTATTGGCTGTTCTTGAAGAAATCGTTGATGATGGCAGGTATAAAAAATATATAGCCCAGGATCAACTTCCCCTCCTTAAATTAACGGCCCTCCTGCATGATATTGGTAAGATAAAGAGCAGGACCGTAAAGGATGGCCAGATCCATTATTTTGGCCATGAGAAGGAGGGAGTAGGGATTCTGGAACCAATCCTTAAAGGACTGAGATTGAGCAGGAAGGAAATATCCTTTGTCTGTGAAGTGGGCCGTCTCCATATGCGGCCTTTCCATCTATACACAGCTGAGAATCTCAGTGAAAAGGGAATCCTGCGTTTTTTTCGCCAGGGGGCTGCACTGGTACCGGTTATTCTTATCCATTCCCTGGCAGATAAGCTGGCCAACATGCGCAATAATAATCGTAATGATGAGGTTTCCTCATATGTTACCTTTGTGGATGGGCTATTAACAAAATATGGTAATTACCAGGAAAGGACGGAATCCCTTTACCTGAATGGGAAAGAAATCATGACTATTACCGGTCTTCCTGAAGGGCCCCTTATTGGTAAATTATTAAATGAATTACATTTTGCCCAGGGCAATGGGGAAGTGAATAGCCGGGAAGAGGCAATTGCCTATATTATAAATAGAAGTGATTGAGCAGAGCGATTATTATACCCAGCAAGGTCCCTGCCAGCACCTCGATGGGGGTATGTCCAATCAGTTCCTTTAAATCCTTGATGATTAATTCTTTATCAGCACTTCTGCTAAACTGTTTAAGGTCAAGGTTCCTGATAATTTTGTTTAAGACATTGGCCTGTTCCCCTACTGCTCTTCTAACACCTCCGGCGTCATAGATTATTATCAGTGAAAAAACAGCGACAATTGCAAAAAGATCAGATCTGAAACCATACCTTAAGCCGATAGAAGTGCTCAGGGTGGAAACAAAGGAGGCATGTGAACTGGGCATTCCTCCTGACCCTATGACTCTGCTGAAATTAAAAGGGTATACAGTGAAAATTTTGATTACCTGGGTTATAAACAAAGATAGTAAAGATATAGCCAATATACTCATGATCCTGCCCTCCTTTCAGAATAATTTCCGGTATGGATTTATATATATTTTGTGAAACTATCTTTTTGCTATACTTTTTAGGCCAGAGATTAGCAATATATTATGTATGGAACAGGAGAATTTATATAGCAGTATAGAATAACGCAAAATTATTTTATATAATATTAGTGTTATATGCAAGTATCTCTTAATAAATATTTATTGGATTAACTGGAAAAGGAGAGAGCAGAGATGAATCCATATCAATATATTAATAAATTTGCCAGGTTTGGCAGAAAAAAAGGTTATAATCCCGGGCATGAGAGGATTAATGCACTATTGGAACCTTTTTCTCATCCAGAAAATAAAATGAGGATTATTCATGTGGCAGGCAGTAATGGAAAGGGTTCAACGGTGACCTATCTGAAAAGCATTTATAAAGAAGCTGGTTATAAGGTGGGTACATATACTTCCCCCCATTTGCTTGAATTTAATGAAAGAATTGAGATAAACGGCAGGAAAATCAGTACTGGAGAATTGGAGGAGCTGATTGAAAAAATAAAGCCTGTTGTTGATGAAATGAAAGAAAGGGGGCCTGGTGAACCCAGTTTTTTTGAATTGGTCACAGCCCTGGCCTTCATTTATTTTTACCAGGAGAAGGTAGACCTCCTTATCCTGGAAACCGGTCTGGGTGGCAGGCTGGATGCTACTAATATTATCAAAAATCCTCTGGCCAGTGTGATTACCGGTGTAAGCCTGGAACACACCAATATCCTGGGGAATTCTATCAGGGCTATAGCCAGGGAAAAGGCCGGTATAATTAAAGAAAAAACTCCGGTTGTGACAGGTATACAGGATAGAGAGGCCCTGACAGAGATTGAAAAAATAGGTATAGAAAAGGGTAGTAAATTGATTAGTATAAATGACAGGTACAGCTATGAGCTTAAAGAAAGTACACTTGAAGGCCAGAGTTTTTTATTGAAGCACCGGGAAAAGGGCAGTGAAGTAAATAAGCAGGAATTAATCCCTGAAGATAAGTACAGGACAAGAATGATTGGCGATTTCCAGGTGAGAAATGCTGTACTGGCCATGGAAGTGGTCAGGCTGCTCCAGGAAGAGCTTCCTGTTAGTGGAGAAGAATTGCGGGAAGGCCTGAAGAAGGCCTATATACCTGGAAGAATGGATTTGATCAGTAAGGAGCCCCTGTTATTGGTAGATGGAGCCCATAATAGTGAAGGGATGGAGAATCTTGTTTCCTCTCTTCTGGCCTTTAAGGAACGGGGAGTAATAGATGATAGGAGTAAAATATATATCATCCTGGCTGTACTTGATGATAAAGATTTGTTTAATATGCTAAAGTCTTTAAGCCGCCTGGAAAAATTTGAGCTGATTGTCTCTGAAAATAGTAATGAACGGGCTCTTTCAGCAGATGAAATAATGAAAAAGGCTGAATTATTGGGCCTGGAAGGCAGGATTATAAAACCACTGGAAGAGGCACTGAAAGAGTCGGTGGATTATGCCAGCAAAGAAGATCTCATCTGTGTAGCTGGTTCTCTGTATAATGTGGCAGAAGTAATAAAGTTTCTGAAATAAAAAATAGGGGCAGGCAGGTATAAAAATATATCCTCATACATATTTAGTAATAGGAAGGGAGTGAATAAAAAATGGACCAGAGTAATAGTATGTCATTAAAAGTACTGGTAATAGTATTAGCGTTATTTGCCTTATTGGTGGGATATCTAATGGGGAACTGGATAATACAGCTGGTAACAGGGGGCAGCCCCAACACAGCCCGCCTGGCGAAAACTGATAATAAGGTAGTTGAAGAGGAGATTATCCTGAAAGATGAGGAGGCTGAAAGCAGTATAGCAACAAATTACTCACTAAATCTTTCTTCAGGCCAGGAAAGAAACACCCCTCAAAATAGTCAGGAAGACCGGGAAGAGAGCAGGGAAGTTTTTGTCATCCAGGTAGGGGCTTTTAATAACCGGAAAAATGCGGAAGCACTGAGCCGGGAATTGGCAAATAAAGGTTTCCAGACCTTTATAGCTGATGAAAGCCTCCCCTTTAAAGTACAGATTGGAGCCTTTA
>JAAYRT010000150.1 GCA_012518635.1 Halanaerobiaceae bacterium
AAGCAGTAAACCAGGTAAATAATGCCATGACGGAAATAGATGAATATAAGAATAGGGCTGTAGAAGAGATATTGAATATTTCTACGATAGCTCAGCAGACAGCTGCTTCAACAGAAGAGGTTACTGCAGCCAGTGAAGAACAGGTGTCTTCAGCTGATGAATTGGCCAGGCTCGCAGCAAATCTGAAAAATAGTGTGGATGAGTTAGAAAGCAATTTGAGTAAATTTACAATATAATTTAGACTACAAATATAATATATAGGTAATTTTTATTTAAAAGCAGGTTCAGATGAATCTGCTTTTTATTTACAGGCTTTAATTTTCTCTAGAAATATATCCTGAATATTAGAGGAGTTTAGCTGATTATAGCGAATTTTATTTCATTGTGGCTTAAGGTTGTAAATACCACGATAGTAATTCCAATAAGATTTTTTTTCTAACTGTAATAATGGATGAGGTGAAAAATATGGAGAGAACAAAAAAGTTGCACCAACTGGCGATTCCCATTCTCATTGAATCATTACTTTTCATGTTACTGGGTGTTGCTGATATTTTTATGCTCAGCCAGTACAATGACAGGGCTGCAGGAGCAGTGGGAGCAGCCAATCAATTAATAGGGAATATGAATCTGCTGTTTGCCATTGTTTCTACCGGTACAGCTGTTCTGGTTGCCCAGAATGTAGGAGCCAGAAGGTATAAAGAGGTGGAAAAAGTAGCATCTGTTTCACTGCTATTAAACCTGTTACTCGGTGTTGTAATCAGTGCAGGTATTGTTTTTTATGGTGACAGTATCCTCAGGAAGATGGGTGTTACAGCTGATCTAATGCCTTATGCTTCGGAATACCTATTAATTGTAGGCGGAGCTTTATTTTTTCAGGCTATTTTAAATACCGTTACAGCAATTATCAGGAGTTACGGCCATACCAGGCAGACCATGTATATAACAGTACTTATGAATATAATCAATATTGTCGGAGATGCTCTTTTAATTTTCGGGCTATTAGGTTTTCCAGCGATGGGGGTCAAGGGTGCTGCTATTGCGACTACTTTCAGTAGGATTATTGCCACGATTATTGCCCTCGTTTTCCTGTTTATGAATATATTGCCATTGAGGATGTTTATATCTTTAAAGGAAAAACCACTTAATGAATTGAAAGGGTTAATCAAAATAGGTTTTCCTTCCGCCATGGAGAGTATGTGTTTTAACCTGTCCCAGACTGCTTTGATGAGTATTATATTAATCAATCTGGGGGATAGTGCTTATATTGCCAGGACCTACATCTGGACCATTGCCCGTTTTGTTATGATTTTTTCCAGCTCAATTGCCCAGGCCAGTCAGATAATGATTGGTCAGTTAATTGGGGCCGGAGAGATAGAAAAGGCTTACCAGACTGGACTGAGGAATTTTAAAATTGCAATGTTTTTAACTGTATTGGCCAGTAGTGGGATGGCTATATTCTCCAGGAATCTGATACGGATTTTCACTAATGATCCATTGATTGTAAAAATAGCGGTCCCTGTCTTACTGGTAGATGCCCTTTTGGAGCCAGGCAGGGCCTTCAATATTGTTTTAATTAATAATCTCAGGGGTGCTGGAGATGTTATCTTCCCTGTGGTTATGGCCATGTTTAGTATGTGGTTATTCGGAGTCCTGGGCGGGTATATTTTTGGTATTGTTTTGGGATACGGTCTGGTGGGAATCTGGCTGGGTAATTTACTTGATGAATGGATCAGAGGGATTTCCATGCTCTTTAGATGGAGAGGGAAAAAGTGGGCTGAAAAATATATGCTGGCAAATATAAAAAAGTACTAAAAAATTGAAAAATATAATTTAATATGCTATTATATTAGGGTTGTTATAGTATTTAA
>JAAYRT010000034.1 GCA_012518635.1 Halanaerobiaceae bacterium
CCCCTGCTCAGTTCCTCGACCTTCTCCTCCAGCTCCCTCAGTCTATTCTCCAGGTCTGCCAGCTGGTTATCCCCTGTGCCGGCAGTCATCTTGATCAGGCCCAGTTCCAGGATTATCCTGGGCTGATCGGCAAAGGGAAGCTGCCTTTCCACTTCTGTCAGGATATCCAGGAATCTAATCAGGCGGGCAGTATCTACCCCCCTGGCCACCCCTTCCAGCTGGGAGTACATCTCTTCTGTCAGATTAAAAATACTGGTATCCCGGCCGCATTCCTTCAGCAACATGGCCTGGTGTAAGAAATTGATTAAATCCTCCACAAATACAGAGATACTCTTACCACTATCTATAATCTCTCCAGTCATCTTCAAGATAGCAGCTGTATCCCTGGCCAGTACTCCCTCCACAAAACTGCGCAGGAAGGATAAATCCACCTTACCCAGCATCTCCTGTATGGCTTCCCTGGTCAGATTACCGTCTGTGTAGGAAATGGCCTGGTCCAGGAGGCTGATAGCATCCCTCAGGCCGCCCATGGAGGCACCGGTAATCAGGTTCAGGGCCTCCCGGTCATAATTCACCTTTTCCTGCTGGCAGATATATTCAAGACGCGAAACAATATCTGCAGAAGATAAGAGGGTGAAATCAAAACGCTGGCAGCGGGAGAGGATGGTATCCAGTACCTTATGGGCTTCAGTAGTAGCCAGGATGAAGACAACATTGGATGGCGGTTCTTCCAGGGTCTTCAAAAGAGCATTGAAGGCCCCTTTTGTTAACATATGTACCTCATCTATAATATATACTTTGTACTTACCTACAGTGGGTAAAAATTTTACCTTTTCCCGTAAATCCCTGATTTCATCTATACCCCTGTTGGAGGCCGCATCTATCTCAATCACATCTACCGACTGGCCGGAGATAATACTACTGCAGGAATCACATACACCACAGGGGTCAACAGTAGGGCCCTCCACACAATTCAGGGCCTGGGCAAAAATTTTAGCTGTAGAAGTCTTCCCTGTTCCCCGGGGCCCGGCGAACAGATAGGCATGGCCAATCCGGTTCTGATTAAGGGCATTTTTCAATGTCTGTACGACATGCTGCTGTCCCACCAGATCCTCAAAAGTACGGGGCCTGTATTTTCTATATAATGATAGAAAAGTCATTTTTGCTATTCTTCCTTTCCCGGGAAATAATTCTACCCTTAAAGACTTCTATAAAGAAAGCTATTTTCCTGCAAAATAATCCTTTTCCAGATATTATTATATTAGTTTTGAAGATAAAAAAAAGACTCCTGAAAATAAAAATGGCCGTACACCTACCTCGAATCTACTCCCCCAGGCGTTACCCTGACAGTTAGCTCGAGCCAGGCACCCTTACGGCACATGGTAGACATTTGCTTACCGCTGCTTCCTCCCGGACCTGACGGGGTTCACAAAGCTCCATTGCGTAAGACCCGACTGTCAACACCACTTACCAGGGCCAGACCCCAAAAGAATAGACCCTCAGCACGGCATCGATCCTGCTATAGCGGATTGCAGGTTACAGGGCACCGCTACCGCCCCATCTAGTACGGCCAAACTTTTTATTACATTATAATAGGCCTTGCGGCCTTTCATAATAAAATAATGGCGGAGAGGGAGGGATTCGAACCCTCGGTAGACGGTTGCCTACACTCGCTTTCCAGGCGAGTTCCTTCAGCCAGCTCGGACACCTCTCCATGCTTCTCTATCAAAAGTTATCTATTTTGCTTTTGGCGGAAGGGGAGGGATTTGAACCCTCGAGACACTTTTAAGTGTCTACTCGATTTCGAGTCGAGCGGTTTCAGCCAGACTCACCCACCCTTCCCGATGGGTTTTTTCTACTCCTCAGTTTTTTAAAAAAAGTTTTCATCATCTGGCTGATTTCCTCAGCCAGGACCCCGCCTTTTAACTCACTCAGCTGGTGGTTCAGCCTTTCATCCTCTACAAGATTGTAAAGGCTGCCTGTTGCACCAGACTTGGGGTCATGGGCACCGAAGACCAGTCTCCTGATCCGGGCCTGGACTATGGCCCCTGCACACATAGGACAGGGTTCCAGGGTCACATAAAGGTCACAGTCATCCAGACGCCAGCTCTTTAAATTCCGGGCAGCGTCCCTTATGGCAATCAGCTCGGCATGAGCAGTCGGATCCTGTTCCTGCTCCCGCAGATTATATCCGCGGCCGACCACCTTGCCATTAGAGATAACTACGGCCCCGACAGGGACTTCCTCAATCTCCAGGGCCTTCTCAGCTTCTGTTATAGCAAGTTTCATATAAAACTCATCACTATGCATACAAAAACTTACACGTCTGTGCAAGTCCTCCTGTTAGTTTGCTTTGAATAAAATGGCGTGCCCGAGAGGAATCGAACCCCTAACCTTCTGATCCGTAGTCAGACGCTCTATCCAGTTGAGCTACGGGCACATGTGCAAACACCTGACTTATACAGTTTAACATTATCCCTTATTATTGTCAAGTGTGTATAAAGATTTTTTATTGCTAAAAAGCGCCATCTCTCTGCTGCCTGGATATATATTATAGCAAAAATGAAAAGGAAAATCAAACCTCTTTTTCAGCCTCAGTCCCATGTTCTTCCTCAAAGACAATCAGGATGCTCTTCCAGGCTGCCTGGATATGTTCCTCCATGTATCTCCTGGCCAGTTCCGCATCACCACCGGTGATAGCCTCTCCCAGCCTCCTGTGTTCATTCAGGGCATTGACCATCCGCCCCTCCTGGGACAGGCTCTTCATCCTGAACCTGGTGGCCTGGACAAACAGGCTATCCAGGAACCTTTCCAGCCATTTATTACCCGTTGCTTCCTTAATAATCCGGTGAAAGGCGATATCAATCCTTACACAGCCCTTCAGGTCGTTCTCCTCAATACACTGTTCAATCTCTTCAGCATATTTTCTCAACCGTCTTCTCTGTTCTTCATTGATATTCATGGCGGCCAGATAGGCAGCCAGGCCTTCCAGTTCCATCCGGACCCGGAAGATATCATCAATCTCTTTCCTGGACTTGATACCAGAGACAAAAACTCCCTGCTGGGGGATGATGGTGAGCAATTCCTCCCGTTCCAGCATCCGGAAGGCTTCCCGCACTGGAGTCCTGCTCACATTCAGGTGTTCAGCAATCTCCATCTCGGTCAGCTTTTCATCTGGCATGAACTCACCATTAACGATGGCCTCCCGGAGGACATTATAGACCTGTATACGCAAGGGTTCATAACTGTATGAATCAACGGGGGAAATATTCCATTTAGCCATTTCTGCACCTCTTATAGAGAATTCTTTTATATTATATCATACTTTTGGCAACAAAAAAATCCATGGCTTTTTCCCCCGCAAATTTTATCATTTTCTGCAAGATAGCAAATTAGACAAATTTCCGCATGACAGTAAAGGTTTTAGCAATAATGAATCCGGTAAAGAGCATGCTCAATACAGTGCCAATACCCAGTTTGCCGCCCAGTAAACCACCCAATATTAAATAAACGAAATCCATTGCCATCCTGACCCGGCTGACCCGGAAATTAAATTTCTTATGAATATATACCATCATGGCATCAGAGGCCCCTTCACCCAGCCCGGCAGAGATATAAACACCCAGGCCGATACCTGTAACCAGGATACCGGCCAGTAAAACCACCGGCGCAAAGGAAAGGGGCAGCAGGGCATAGGGATCCAGGAGCATAAAAACATCCACAAAAATACCAACCAACAGGGCATTCATGATTGTACCTATACCCAGGCGCCTTTTATCCAGGAAAAAAATCAGGACAGCCAGCACCAGCATAAAAGAAGCCGAGGTCTGTCCATAGGAGATACCTGTTTTACCGGCCAGCCCAGATATGAAAACCGACAGGGGATCTGCCCCATAACCAGCCTTTAAATAAAAACTGATACCTGCACTCATAATAAGTGAACCCAGTATAACAATAAAAATCCTTCTTATCATCTTATTCTTCTTATTCATATTCATTACTACAACCCTGTTATCAATTATAATTTCTTATAGCTTCTTCAATGATATCCCAGAATAGTTCAACATCTATATCAATAGCTACATTGGAATTAGGCTCCTTGCCGGTGACATTGAAATAATCACAATTGGTCCGGCCGTAACTCTGGACACCCCTTATGTCGATTTCAGTGTACATGGGCTTTGTCACCAGGAGTTCTGGATGCAACAGGCTGCCAATGGTTACAGGGTCATGGAGGGGGGCACCATCCCAGCCGAAGACCTCCTTCTGAGTCTTATTGAAGAAGATCATCAGGTCACAGAAAAGGGAGGAGGCCCTGTTTTCAATAGCAGCCATCCGTTCTATGACTTCCGGATAACATAAGACCTTCCTGGTCACATCCAGCCCCACCATGGTTACCGGCCGGCCACTGGTAAAGACTACATGGGCTGCCTCTGCATCAACAAAGATATTGAATTCTGCTGCAGGGGTTACATTGCCCAGCTGATAGCAGCCGCCCATCAGGACTATCTCCTGGATTTTGGGAACTATATCCGGTGCCAGGCGCATGGCCATGGCGATATTGGTCAGGGGGCCTGTTGGCACCAGGGTGATATCACCATCTGATTCCCGCAGTGTCCTGATTATAAATTCCACCGCGTGTTCCTCTTCTTCCTCCCTCTCCAGAGGTTCAAAAACAGGCCCGTCCAGCCCGGTCTCTCCATGGATTTCACTGCTTATAACCTGTTTTTCCCGCACCATGGGGCGGTCACAGCCTCTATAAACGGGAATATCCAAATCTAAATACTGACAAACATTTAAAGCATTTTTCACTGTCTTATCCAGGGTTTGATTCCCGGCAACAATGGTAATACCCAGCAAGTCTATAGCAGGATTTTTCCCTGCCAGCATTATAGCAATAGCATCATCATGACCCGGATCACAATCCAGTATAATCTTCCTTTTCACAGGCCTTATCTCCTTTCATTCTTTTCTAATCCTATATTTTCCAGCAGTCCCTGGGCATTATCCGGTATAGCCAGATGCTCCGTGCTGCTTATCATGTAAGCAGCTATTTTATTGGCAAAGGATACACATTGTCTAAGTTCATAACCCTGGCGTAAGGCCATCAAAAAGGCTGCATTAAAGGTATCCCCTGCCCCTACTGTAGTAACCGGCTTAACAGTTTCCGTTTCAACAGAACTGATTTCAAAGCCTTCCTGGACCAGCACAGGCTCCTTGCCGTTACGGGCTATGATACAACGATTTTTACCGGCCAGGGCCCTTACAGCTTCATGTAAATCACCTTTCCCCGTAATCTGACCGAATTCTTCTACTCCTGAACCCAGGACTATATCAACATGTTCCAGCATTTCCATGAATAGTGCCCTGCGTTCCTCAGCAAACCCATAGGATTCGGCCCGGATATTGAGATCAAAAACCAGGATAGATTGGTTTTCTTTCATCCTTTTAAAAAACTCTATAACCGCTTTTCCACTCTCAATATCATCATGCAAGACCATACCGCTGGAAAAAACGATGGCCGGTTTTAAAAAGAGCTCCTCAGGAAAGGAATCCCCTGTGAACCTGTCCAGGCGGGCCCAGGGAGGAACCCAGACAAACATGGTCCTCTCATTTTCAGCATCAAGTACTGCAATACAGATATATGAGCCTCTATCACTTATATAGGAATAATCCATATTTACACCATGATTCTCCATCTCTTTTTTCAGAAAATCCCCGATCTGGTCATTGGTCAGGTCAGCAATCAGGAGGGGGCGCTGCTCCAGTTTGCCGAGGATTTTGGCCGTATTTCCTATACTCCCGCCGCTGCGGAAAAGCACCTCTTCCTTGTCCCCGCAGGCAGGATTCTTTTGCATTATCTCCAGTATCCTCTTTGTTTCCCCATAGGGGATGATTAAATCTGCACAGAGGTCGCCGACACAGATTATATCGTAATCCTTTAGATCACTATCCCTTATATTACTTAACCGCATTCTTCGCCCTCTCGCAGAATTGCCGGACCAGCTCAATATCCTTGCGGATGATTTTACCGTCCTCGACAACACTGGTCCTGGTCAGGGAATCGACACCAAAGGGCCGTACATATTTGATGGCTTCCTCAACATTATCAGGACCCAGGCCCCCAGCCAGTATAACCGGTATATCCACTGCCTCCACAATCTGGCGGCTGATATTCCAGTCATGGGTTACACCGGCAGCACCCACACCTGGTACTGTAGCGGAAACAGTATCCAGGATAAGCATATCAGCAAATTCAGCCTTCTCTCTGGCTACTTCTACAGCTTCCGGGCCAGTTACTCCCACTGCCTCCATCAGTAAAACCTCCGGGGCCTCTTTGCGGAGTTTTTCCCTGAAGGCCGGATTGCCCTCATAATTAGCACATAGATGTAATACATCAGGCTTCAACCTCTTCACCTGGCCGATTATCTCCTCCTCATCATCCATGACAGATATCAAAACCTTGACCGCCTTATCGCCGATAGCAGTGAAAATATCTTTTGCAGTCTCTTCATCTATGGCACAGGGGAAGGGCCCGTCAAAGGGGCCGACCAGCAAACCGATACGATCCGCTCCTGCCTCTATACAGGCCAGGGCTTCCTCAACAGTCTGAATTGAGTATATCTGGATTTCCATTAAGCATAATCACCTTTCATTAAAATTTTTAAAGGTATCGATGAGAAAACCGACAAAACGTTCCCGGTCAGCAGAAAAGGCGAAACTGCAATTACTCTCAGCAGGGGCCTCCCTACGGTCGATGACACAACGACCTTCCGCCACACCGGTAAAGCAGACATTCAGGTTCAAATCCTTTACGTCCTGCAGGACCTCCCGGTCAACCAGGGCAGCCACTGCCAGGGCATCATGGACAGTTGCAGAATCCGGCAGGTAGAGGGGTTGTACCTCAGAATGGACCAGGACCCGCTGTTCCATCAAGCCTGCGGCAAAATTGCTGCAGAAATTATCACTGACCCGCAGTTTACTGATTTCCTCTTTAGTGATGATGGCCTTATGGGTAGCATCCAGAGGTACTATGGTGGGGTGTACACCTGAATCCAGTATTATCTGAACCGCCTCCGGGTCATGCCAGAAATTGGCCTCCGCTGAACCAGTCACATTGGCTACATTATAGCCGCCACCCATGATGGTCAGGCTGTTAATCTTTGCAGCAATTTCTGGCTTCAGGGACAGGGCAAAACCCAGGTTGGTCAAAGGACCCACAGCCACTATGTCCACCGGTTCCTCTGTCTCTGACAGGTAATCAATATAAAAGAAGGGGGCCGGTAAATCCTCTTTTGTATAGTCAGGCTCAGGCAGATCAAAGAGATCATCATGCATTTTAACCACTTCACCATCAACTTCAGCCTCGATAAAGGCCGGCACATCCCTTTCCGGTGACAGGTACTTGGCCAGGGCTGTCGGAACACCGGCATAAACCGGGATTTCCAGGCCCATGCGGGAAAGCAATCTCAGGGTGTTTTCCGTGGTATTTTCCAGGGCAGTATTTCCCCAGACTGTACAGATGGCTACTACCTCTATATCCGGAGACAGGAGGGCAGTCATGATGGCAATAGCATCATCAGAACCAGTATCAACATCAAGTATAACTTTCTTTTTCATCTTTATAACTATGGCCTATTTAAATAGCACCATATACTCCTTTCTTAATGATTTTATACTTATAGGGTTCAGAAAGAGTTAATTGGCAAAGAGCTCACAGAGCATGGCCACAAATTTCTCCTTGTTGGCAGACAGGGCAATGGAAACATTGACCTCCTCCGGAACTTCCCGGCGGTCAATCAGGATATCTCCATCAGCACTGCCTGAAAGGCCGACCCGGCAGGCCAGCTCCTGCACATCCTCCAGTACGCTCTCATCAATACTGGCACAAACAGCCAGGGCATCATGGATAGCAGAAAAACTATGGTATTCACCAAAACGGGCTGACTCATACTCAATCCTCTGTCTGGCCAACTTAGCAGTGAATCTGGCTGCAAAGGTATCTAAACTCTCCAATCTAGCACAATCATCCAGATTCAGGGCTGCTGCATGGGTGGCATCAAGGGGTACCAGCAGGGGATGGATACCCGTATCCAATATAATCTGTAAGGCTTCCGGGTCGTGCCAGATATTGGCCTCCCCAGCCGGGCTGCAATTGGTGATATGCACACCTCCACCCATGATGATTAACTGCTCCACTTTTTCTGCCAACTGAGGTGCCAGCCTGAATAAAAAGCCCAGATTGGTCAGGGGCCCTGTAGCAATGATTGTCACTGGTTCAGTTGCCTCTATCAGGTAATCGTAATAGAAGCGTACTGCATGACGGTCCTCTTCCTTCCTACTGGGCTCTGGAATCCCCTCCAGCCGGTCATAATGGATCTTCAATTCCTTGCCATCAATGATGAGAGGTTCATAAGAATCCTCTAAATCCCGGTACTTACTCCTGTCTTTTACCATAGGCCTGTTACAGCCGGCATAAACAGGGATTTCAACCCCCATGGCCTCACATAGTCCCAGTGTATTTAAGGTTGTTTTATCTACAGTAAGGTTGCCCCAGACTGTACAAATAGCCTCCAGCTGAATACTTTCAGCCTTTATCGCACACATGATGGCAATGGCATCATCAGAACCTGTATCCACATCCAGTATTACCTTGCGTGTTTTCATCTTTTCCATGATTTACTCTGCCCGATATATCCAGCAAAATACATCAGAGCCCTGCTCTCCTTTCCTTATCTTTTAATTTATAGTCTTCTATCTATTTACTTTCTTCCTTTCCCTGACAACACTGATCAGGACCAGGCCTATCAAGGTGGTCAGATAGGGAGCCATCTGGGCAAACTGGGACGGCAGCCTGAAGGATTGGGCCAGGTTACCTACAGCATCTGCAGCACCAAAGATTAATATCCAGATACCTGTCAGTAAGGGTTTGCCACCACCTAAACTCTCTGCTGCAATCCCGATAAAGCCCCTGCCGGCAGTCATATCCCTGGTAAAGTAGGGTAAATAGGCCATGGAGAGGAAGATACCTCCCATTGATGCCAGCACGCCGCTAATCAAGAGGGCAATAAACTTGGTCTTGTTGACATCAATACCCAGAGAGGAAGCTGCTTCCGGTGATTCCCCGACAGACCTGATACGCAGCCCCAGGCCGGTCCTATAGATAAATATCTGCACTATGATGATGCTGAGAAAGGCTACATAGGTTAAAACATTGTGTCCTGATAAGACAGTACCCAGTACAGGAATATCCTTAATCAACGGTATATGAACCTCGGGGAAAGTCAGGCTTCCCAATCTGGTACTATTGGCCTTTGAGCCTGTCAGTATATAAAGGCCAAAGACCGTCCCGGCACTACCCAGAATATTGAGGGCCAGTCCTATTAACAGAGGCCTGGTATGCAGGTAAAGGACAAAATAGGCAAAGATACCGATCAGGAACATTCCCAGCAGGATACCCAGTAAAAGTCCGCCAGTAACCGTGCCTGTATAGGCACTGCCCACAACACCGCCAAAGGCAGCAAAAAGCATAATCCCTTCATAGGCAATACACAACACATCTGCCTTTCTTCCCACTAAAGCCGCTAAAGCGACAAATAAGATCGGTGTGGACATCCTGATAACGGAGCCCAAAAAATCAGCCGTAAACACCATACTCAAAAGATCACTCATTGGCAACTCCCTCCTTCAGGGACATGGCTTTTTCCGTATTCCTCACTATTGTCCTGTATTCCCAGCCAGCCAGGAATCTCTCTGCAGCGATAAAGCTGATGATAATAGCCTGAATGATATTTATGACTTCTGAAGGAACATTTGAGGTTAAATTCAATACATCCGCAGAGGTCCTCAAATAAGCCAGGAACAGGGCTGCCAGGGGTATATATTTTGGATTATTCCTGGCCAGTACTGCCAGCATTATTCCATCCCAGCCATGATTGGTGAGACCGGTATAACCAAAACGGTTATATAGGCCCAGGACTTCAGTTGTACCACCTAAGCCGGCTATAAATCCACCCAGCAATTGGGAAAGGACTATAACCCTGGCTACAGGCATGCCAGAATATCTGGCAAAGGACGAATTGGCGCCGATGGTCCTCATCTGCAGGCCAAAGTTACTCTTATGCAGGAGCAGATAGCCAAAGACCACGATCAGTACTGCAATGATGAGACCGCTGTGCACATTGGTGCCTGGTATTAACTCTGCCAACCTGGCTGTATTCTGAAACCTGTAAGAGGCTTCATAACCGGCAGCAGGGTCTCTAACCACATTAGTAATAATAAATAGTCCCAGATATAAAACCACATAATTTATCATCAATGAAGATACTACTGTCAGCACATTGAATTTGGTATACATTATTCCAGGTAAACCACAGACAATTGCTCCGGCCACGCCCCCTGCCAGGGCACAGAGGATAAAATGGAGTCCTGGCGGAATACCTCCTATTATCGCCACCAGTGTACTGGTAAAGGCTCCGGCAAAAAAGGCCCCTTCAGCAGCCAGGTTAATCTGGCCGACAGAGAAAAACAGACAGACTGCTGTTCCAGTAAACAATAAGGGTATCCACTTATTAACCATCTGGCTGATCCGGTTACTACTTGATAAGGGGCCCAGCAAAAGAGAATTGATATCCCTGAAAGGATTATTACTGACCAGGAAAATCAGCAGGATAGCAATCCCCATGGCCAACAACAAAGCCAGGGCTGTTCTTAAGATAGAAAACCTTCTACCGATTTCCTGACTGGTCAAAACCCTATCTTGCCCGAATTTAATTTTCATGAATTACCCCTCCAATCTCCTCAGGGCTTTGCTTTTCCAATCCCAACATGTATTTACCTAGTATCTCTTCATCTATCTCCTTTACATCAGGGAAATAGGCTACAATTTCTCCATCGAAAAATACAATAATCCCATCACTCATGGTCAATAATTCTGTTAAATCAGCAGAGAATAACAGGATTGCTGTTCCGAGCCTGTCCCTTAGGGCAAGCATCTTCTGCCTGATTAATTCCGCAGCACCCACGTCAATTCCACGGGTCGGCTGGCTGAGAATCAACAGCTCTGGCTCAGAAGAAAACTCCCGGGCAGCAACCACTTTCTGTATATTACCACCTGACAGGGTTTTGATTGTGGCATCAGGCCCGTCAC
>JAAYRT010000151.1 GCA_012518635.1 Halanaerobiaceae bacterium
ACTGAGGAGGAGGCCTTCCGGGCCTATGCCAGGGTTTATCCTGATAATTGTGTCCTCCTGGTGGATACCTATAATGTTTTAAACTCGGGAATTCCCAATGCCATAAAGGTATTTAAGGAGGAAGTAATCCCCAGAGGATACCGTCCCGGTGGAATCAGGATAGATAGTGGAGATCTTACTTATTTGTCAAAACGGGCCAGAGAGATGCTGGATGAAGCCGGCCTGGAAAATTGCCCCATTGTGCTATCCGGTTCCCTGGATGAATATGTGATTAAAGATATTCTTGAACAGGGAGCTGAAGTAGACTCTTTTGGTGTGGGAGAACGCCTGATTACATCCAAATCAGAGCCCGTATTTAATGGTGTTTATAAACTGGTTGCTGTAGAAGAAGACGGCGAGATAATACCTAAAATAAAGATCAGTGAAAATGTAAATAAGATCACAAACCCGGGTTTCAAGAGGCCCTGGCGCCTATATGATAAGAAGACAGGCAAGGCCATCGCAGATGTTTTGACTACCCATGAAGAAATCATCGACGAAAATGAGTCCTACCTGCTCTTTGACCCTGAACATACCTGGAAACAGAAGAAGGTCAGGAACTTCAGGGCCAGGATGCTGATGGAAAAGATATTTGATAAGGGTGTTCCTGTCTACCAGAGTCCTGATTTAAAGGAGATCAGGAGGTACTGTCAGGAAGAGATAAATTCTTTATGGGAGGAAGTGCTGCGTTTTAAAAATCCTCATGAATATTGGGTGGATCTGTCTAAACCCCTCTGGAAAATTAAACAGAGATTATTGAAGGAACATTCCGCTATAGAGGATTTAAATAACAATAACTTTTAGCCTTTTGTCCGGACAGGCCTGGTAAATACAGGAGGGACTATTAATGATTATCGGTATTGATGTTGGCGGAACCCATACTGACGGGGTTCTTCTAACAGGTAAGAATATGTCTGCTGGTGAAGGATATGAAATCCTTGCTACAAGTAAGGTCAGGACCATAAAGGATAATTTAATGAACTCTATTCTGGAGGCCCTTGACCTTTTGCTTGAGGGTGTCAGAAATCCGGAAATCAGAAGGATAGTGCTGAGCACTACCCTCGCGGCCAATGTTATTGTGGAAGAGAAGTATGATCCGGTGGGATTGATTTTGATTCCCGGCCCGGGCTTGAATCCAGAACACCTACTCATTGGTGAAGAGAATCTCCTCCTTTCCGGTTATATAAACCACCGGGGGAAAGAAGTTAAAGGGCTGGACAGGGAAGAACTGCTCCAGGGGCTGGATAAAATGAGGGAAAGGGATATAAGGAACCTGGCCATTGTCAGCAAGTTCTCCAGCCGTAATCCCGGACTGGAAGAGGAGATCCTGGAGTTTATCAGGGAGAAGGGTTACCCCTTTGAGAATATTACTGTCGGCCACCAGCTTTCCGGCCGGCTGAGTTTCCCCAGGAGGGTTTTTACTGCTTACTTTAATACTGCCATTATGGCTGTCTACAGGGATTTTGTCAGTGCGGTAAAAAAGGCCCTGGCGGAGCGGAATCTGGATACAGAGGTTTATATCCTGAAATGTGATGGGGGTACAGTATCCCTGGACAGGGTGATGATGGCACCTATCGAGACGGTAAATTCAGGGCCAGCGGCCAGCATAATGGGGACCATGGCCATGAGCAGGGTGCATTTAACTAAAGAGACGGCCATTGCCCTGGATATTGGAGGGACAACCACTGATATCGGCCTTTTTATAAATGGTGAGCCAGTTTTCATGCCTGAAGGTATTGAGATAAATGGTTTACCTAGCCTGATCCGGGGACTCTATTCCCTTTCCCTGCCCCTGGGAGGGGACAGCAGGATTTCTGTTGTGGAAGGCAGGATAAAGATAGGCCCGGAGAGGGACGGGCCGGCTGCTGCTTTTGGCGGGCCTTCCCCTACGCCTACCGATGCCCTGCTGGTACTGGGTTACCTGCAGGAGGATCCGGCTTATGAGGCAAGTGCTGATCTGCAGGCAGCCAGGGGCGCGCTGGCTCAATTGGCAGGAGAACTGGATCCAGTTGGGTACGGCAGTTTCTGGCAGGATGGGGAATTCAACTTAACCGGATTTGCCCGTAATATAATCGATCTTATGCTGGACAGTATCGTGGGAACAATCCGGGAAATTCTGGCCAGGCTGGAGAATAAGCCGGTCTATACCATTTCCGAATTGCTGGCTGGTATTGAGATAAACCCCAAGGTTTTATTGGCCATGGGCGGGCCGGCAAAGGGCCTATCTCCTTTACTGGCAGAGAAACTGGGCTACAGGGAGGAATTGGTCC
>JAAYRT010000035.1 GCA_012518635.1 Halanaerobiaceae bacterium
AGCCTTCCTTTACCTACTTCTGCAGCCAGTTTTTTATTCTTACCTGTACCCAGGTCAAAGGTCTCATCACAACAGATATTAAATTTATTGGAAGAAAAAAGGGGTATATACTGGTCCAGCATTGCTTTAACAAACTCAAAACTCTCCGGGTTGCTTACATCAAGGGTATGATGGATCTGGCGGTCAATCCAGGAATACTTCCTCCCCGGGCCAGCCTCCAGTTCGGCCAGATGACCAAATGACCTGGTAGATAAAGCCTGATAAAGATGGCCAAAAGTTGCCAGGGAAGGAACCAGCTCTACGTGCCTTTTCCTACAGTATTCGTCCAGCAGCAGGATCTCCTCTGCCGTCAGGGGATCTGCCCCCTGCCAGACCTCACCCATCCCCTCAAAGGCGAAACTGTGTTCCACATACAACTGGAGTTGATTGAGCTTATAAAAAGAGATCCTGTCCACCAGTTCCATTAAGGTCTCCAGAGCCGGAACCTTCCCTCTGGTCACATCATGATAAAAACCCCGGTATTTAAAATAGGGCTGGTCATTTATTAAAAGTGCCGGTAATCTGCTACCACAGTTCCGGATTACCTGTCTCAGGGTATTTACACCATAGAATAGGCCGGCTTCATCAGCACCGGTAATCTCTATCCTCTCAGCACTGATCTTCAGCCTGTAGGATTCTGCTTCACCTGTCCCCCTTTTCAGGTAAATGACCGGCTTATCCGCCAGTCTGCCCTTTTCCAGATCTATCACTTTAGATATAGCCGGGCTTATCCCTATACTGGCACTTATCTCTTCCTTTAATAAACGGGCGGTTTCCAGATCCAGATCACTACAAGCTCCGGCTAAAACTATTCTATAGAGATTGCTCAGTAAAAAACCCTCATCTCCAGCCCTCTCTATACAGACGGGTTCAGGAAATAAATTCATGAGTCTCATCTCCCCTCTTCATCTCGTCCCTGTTATAACATTCCAGCCAGTCTGGGTATCGGGAAAAGTAATATAGCCGCGTCAGGCCCCCTCCATTTATACTTCCCGCTCTATCAATTCCTGGCTCTTTCTGTCCAGCCGGTTATAATCAGGCACCTCATATCTGGCCCCTGCCGAATCCCTCACCACCAGATGGCCCGGCCTGATGAATTTGGCATCACTCCTCCTGGCCAGTTCAAAGCTAACCTGCCCCCGGTCTGTCTCAACTGTCCAGACCGGTGTCCTCATCCTGTAATCAATACTAATAACCTTCTGAATCTGTGGTATGTAATAAAGCTTTTCCAGCTCCTCCTGCAAATACCGGCGGGATTCATCCTCCAGTTCAGCCAAATCCTCCAGAATAGCAATTTCTTTGCCATCCTTATCCTTCAATAAAATAAATTTGTCTTTATAGGAATAGGGGAAAGTCCTCCTGGGTTCAATATTGGCATACCTTTTTCCACCCCTTATCTCCAACAGTAAATTACCATGCACATCCTTCTCAATTTTTACTTCTCTCCCCTGCAATAAAAGCAATTCCTCTTTTAAAAGGGATTCCTTCTTCTCCATACGAGCACCCCTTCCATATGACTTAAACTCACTACATATAGCCAGCTTCTATATAGCATGAATCTCCCTCTGCATCCTGGACAGCCGGGCATAAACCCCGTCTCTGGCCAATAATTCCTCATGGCTGCCCATCTCCACTATCTCTCCATCCTCCAGCACAAAAAGCCTGTCCGCATTCCTCAAAGTTGAAAGCCTGTGGGCAATAGCAAAGGTAGTCCTGTTCTTCACCAACCTCTCCAGGGCCTGCTGGATCTCCAGTTCTGTCTCTGTATCCACAGAGGCAGTAGCCTCATCCAGAATCAATATCCTGGGGTCTTTCAGCAGGGCCCTGGCAATGGAAATCCGCTGTTTCTCACCACCGGAAAGACGGACTCCCCTCTCCCCCACATGGGTCTCATAGGCATCAGGAAACTCCATTATAAAATCATGGGCATTAGCTGCCCTAGCAGCGGCAATAATATCATCGATAGTGGCATCCGGCCGGCCATAGGCAATGTTTTCAGCAATAGTACCACTGAAAAGAAAGGGTTCCTGCAGGACTACACCAATCTGGCTCCTCAGACTCCTCAGGCTTACCTCCCTGATATCATGGCCGTCTATGTATATAGCTCCCTCATCCGGGTCATAGAAACGGCAGACCAGGTTGATCAGGGTGGTCTTCCCTGCCCCGCTATGGCCCACCAGACCGATAATCTCCCCAGGTTTCACCTTAAAGGAAATATCCTTCAGTACTGTCTCTCCCTTCTCATAACGGAAGCTGACATCCTTAAATTCCACCTCTCCCTCAATCTCGCCCAGTTCATAGGTATCCACCCGGTCAGCTATATCCGGCTGGGTATCCAGCACCTCAAAAACCCTGTCCGCCGAAGTGGCTATCCTCTGGAAACGATGATTCATATGGCAGAGTTCCTGGACCGGCATATAGAAACGCCACATATAGCCTGTAAAGGCCATCAGGGTCCCGATGGATAATTCACCCATGATTACCTGTTTACCGCCAAACCACCAGATAAAGATAGTACCCAGATAGGTCAAAAACTGCATACTGGGGGAATAGATGGTCCGCA
>JAAYRT010000036.1 GCA_012518635.1 Halanaerobiaceae bacterium
AGCAGTTGGCCCACATAATACTAAAAAGTTCCATATTTTATCAAATATCATTTGCGATCGCTCCTTTAAAGAGTATTATAACTTACCTAATAATTTCGACGCAAATGTGATTATTCCTGCTAGGAAAATATTATTAAAAAAAGCCATGTATTAGTATACATGGCTGAAATTAACCCTATATTATTTTACCGTTATGTTTTTGGCATCTGCCAATATTTCATTTAATTCCTCCATGGTGATTTCCACTTCCCTTTCCTGCATCAGGGTTTTGATATTTTCATCATATTTTTCCGTATAATTATAAAATAAATCTTCCACCTTTTTCATCCAATTCATTTTATTCACCTCAGGTGCTTTTTCTATTAGTTTTTGATGGAAGACTGATTTTATTCCTCTTATTATAAAAATAATAGTTTACAGATAAATATTGCGGCAAAAAATCCTGCAATATCGGACAGGAGCCCGACGATTAGGGAATGCCTGTATTTTTTGATTCCTGCAGCACCGAAATAGACTGCCAGGACATAAAAGGTAGTCTCAGTAGAACCCTGTATGGATGAGGCAACTTTACCTATGAAAGAGTCCGGGCCGTATTCCTCCATCAGATAGGCAGTATAGGACAGGGAAGCGCTGCCGGACAAGGGCCGTAAAAAAAACAGGGGAACGACTTCTTCAGGGATTTTCAGGAACCCTGTGAGGGGTCTTAGTCCCCTGATGATATAGTCCATAGCACCTGATGCCTGGATGATGTTTATAGCAATTAACATGGCCAGAATAAAAGGAAAGATATTTAATGTAGTCTTAATCCCCTCCCGGGCCCCTTCTGTAAAGGTCTCATAAATATTAATTTTTTTATAAAAACCATAGGAAATGATTAAAAAAATAATTAAAGGAATGCTCCAGGAGGAAATTATAGAAATAAAGGCAGGCAAGCTACCACTCCTCAATGGTTATTATCAGAGAATATCCTGAAAAATTTATCAAACAAGAGGGCACTTATAGTAGAAACCAGGGTGGCAAAAATAGTGGTTATAAGGATAACTGCCGGTTCTTCTGAACCGCTGGCTGCCCTCAGACTGATCAGGGTTGCCGGTATCAGGGTCAGTCCAGCTGTATTTATAGCCAGGAGGGTACACATGGCAAAACTGGCCTTACAGGAATAATTATTTAATCTTTGTAGTTCCTGCATGGCCTTTATTCCCAACGGTGTCGCAGAATTACCCAGTCCCAAAATATTAGCAGTCAAGTTCATTACAATTGCTCCTGAGGCAGGATCATCTACCGGTACATCAGGGAAAATATATTTCAAGATTGGCCTGAGTAGTTTTCCAATCAGTTCTGTTAACTTTGATTTTTCAGCAATATTCATTATTCCCAGCCAGAAGGCCATGGGTCCCAGCAGGCCAATACTCAAATTGACACTATCGGAGATTGCTTTGAAGATGGCCGTTGAGATATGTGCCATATTACCAGTGCAGGCAGCAATGATTAGGCCAGCTATAATGATTATAAACCATAAAATGTTAATCATTATATATTCCTCCCGACAGGTCTCACACATGCATGCTTGAAATTATCCAACCTATCTCCATACTCTCTGCAAAAAGTCAAGCCAGTTTCTTAAAAAGATCTTCTCTACTTCTTCCTTGCTGTAATCATTATTCCTTAATTCCTTTTTTAGATTTTTCAGCTTACTCAGATCTTCCAGCCCTGCAGGGGTAGTTTGAATACCATCATAATCAGTACCCAGGACCACCCTTTCAATACCAGCCACTTCCCTTATATAATCTATATGCCTGATGACATCAGAAATATCCGCACTTTTATTATTTACCAGAAATTCTGGAGCAAAATTTATCCCTATCAAGCCTCCTGTATTGGCTATAGCCTTAATCTGCTCATCATCCAGGTTACGCTTGTTCTTGCACAGGCTCATGGCATTGGAATGGGAAGCCAGGAAGGGCTTTCTGGTTATATTGACTATATCCCAGAACCCGGCAGGTGCTATATGAGAAACATCCAGGATTATCCCTAAATCCTCCATCTCCCTGATGATTTTTTTACCCAGAAGGGTTAATCCCCCTTTGGTTTCCAGTTCTCCTATACCGTCAGCAAGTTGGTTCCTCTGGTTCCAGGTCAGGGAAATCATTCTAACTCCCAGCCTATAGAATATTCTTAAAGCACTTTCATCAAATATCCCTTCACCGCCTTCAAGGGCCAGCAGGGCACCGGTTTTATTACTTTCCAGAACCCTTTCTATATCTATTAGATCTTTGATGAGTTCTAATTCCTCGCTGTTTTCAACAAGATTAAGAAATCTGTCAATTAACTGAACAGACCGCTGCAAGGCAAAAAAGGGCTTATACCTGCTTTCAACAAAAACTGCAAAAACAGCCACTTTGATACCGGCCTCTTTCATTTTTACTATATCAACATGAAAGTCTGGATTACGGGTGAAAAAATTATAATCTACACTCTGGTCATAATTCATTAATGTATCGATATGGCCGATAATGGCAGACATTTTATCACCTCCAAAAAAAATAATGGCCTTGCGGCCATTTAAAACTTTTTTAATATTTGAAATATAATATTTTTATGAAAATAAGAATAAAAAGATGGATGAGCTTAGCGAGGTTCTACAATTAATTTAATTGCTGTCCTTTCCTCGCCATCGATCTCAATGTCTGTGAAAGCCGGTATGCAGATTAAGTCAATTCCACTGGGTGCTACAAAACCTCTGGCTATTGCTACTGCTTTTATACCCTGGTTTAGTGCCCCAGCCCCAATAGCCTGCAATTCAGCACTTCCTCTTTCCCTTAATACCCCTGCTAATGCACCTGCTACTTTATTGGGACTTGATTTTGCTGATACTTTTAATACTTCCATGTTAGTCAAATACCTCCTTGTGTATAATAGATATATTCTATTCTTATATATTATATTAGTCATGTGCAAAAAAATTCCTGCATATTAAGTAAAAAAATTCAAAAATTATTTTTAAATATCCTGATACTATTTATGTTTTTACTGAGTCCATTTTTTTCGTCTATTTCTATTATCGCACCCTCCAGCTTATATTTTCCTTCTTTTTTAATTTTATATCTCTCCGGTATTTGTGTTCTGAACCTGTTTATGACACTTTCAACTTCCATACCCAATATTGAATCACAGGCTCCACACATGCCCAAATCAGTCATATAAGCAGTACCACCAGGTAAAACCCTGTCATCAGAGGTCTGAACATGAGTATGGGTCCCGACAAGAGCAGCAACTTTGCCATCTACATAATGGGCAAAGGCCAATTTTTCTGCTGTCGCCTCAGCGTGAAAATCTATGATTATTATATCAGCTATATCCTTTATTTCCGCTATGTATTGATCAAAAATATCAAAGGGAGAATTATTGTCATTCATAAAAACCTGTCCTATAAAATTTATTACAGCAATATTAAGAGTTTTCCATTGAATAATGGTCCATCCCCTGCCAGGGGCCTGAAGATTAAAATTCAATGGCCTGACAATCCTCTCTTCTTCCCCGATAAACTCCAGTATAGATCTATTATCCCAGGTGTGATTGCCCATAGTAAGGGCGGCTATCCCATAGGAAAACAATTCATCAGCAACCTTTTTAGTTAAACCAAAGCCACCTGCTGCATTTTCTCCGTTAGCCAGGACAAGATCAATGTTGTTCTCAACAACAATTTGTGGTAACAAGTCTCCCACAGCCTGGCGCCC
>JAAYRT010000037.1 GCA_012518635.1 Halanaerobiaceae bacterium
AAAAAGGGATGATCAGCAGGAAAAACCGGCTCAACCTCAACATCCTCCAGTTTACCAATCCTCTCCAGCAGGTCCTGGACCATCTTTTTCTTATATTCCAGCTGTTTATCATAGGCAATATGCTGTAGCTGGCAGCCGCCACAGGCACCAAAAACAGGACAATCCGGCTTTATCCTCTCCCGGGCTGCCCTCAAAATCTCCACTATCTCCCCCCTGGCATAATTCTTCTTTTTCTCTACAATTCGTATTTTCACCAGTTCTCCAGGTATACCGCCGGGAATAAATACAGCCAGGCCATCAAACCTGCCGACTGAATCACCGCCATTGGCCAGATCAACCAATTCAATATCTATAATATCGTCTTTTCGTAATCCCATAGTTATCTCTACACCTCAATTTATAATTTTTCTTGCTATAATAATTGGTGGTAATAAACAAACTTTACTAAACACTATTATATATAAAATTACTACTTATTAAAACACCCTGGCTTAATCCGGGTCAAGCAAATTCAAATCATGTACCTGGCAAAAAAAAGACCCGTGTACACGGGTCATTTATTTAAGTCCTGCAGGCCTTAACTCTGGCTATTCTTTTTTCTTCTACTTTCTCAACTTTAAATACTATTTCCTCGAATTCAACCTCAGGTGTTTCTCCTTCATCAGGTATCCTGCCCAATTGGCCGATTAAAAAGCCGCTTAATGTATCATAATCTTCAATGGGCAAGTCCACATCAAGAACTTCAGTAACACGGTCAAGGCTCGCAACACCACTTATGATAAAAGTGTTATCATCCAGTTTCTCAAATTCCCTTTCTTCCTCATCATATTCATCAAAGATGTTACCGACAATCTCCTCCAGCAGATCTTCTATAGTCACTATTCCGGCAGTTCCACCATACTCATCAATGACAACAGCTAAGTGGGTCTTGGTAGACTGTAATTCCCTGAATAGTTCATCTGCTTTTTTAGATGCCGGGACATAATAGGGCTGGCGGATTATTTCATCCATATTGAACTGGTTTCTATCTTCCGTCAGCTGTATCAAATCCTTGATGTTCAATATTCCAATGATATCATCTACATTATCTTCATAGACAGGATATCTTGTAAATTTTGCCTCTTTGACTATTTCTATTATCTCTTTTATACTGGCTGTAGTAGGGATAGCAACGATTTCAGTTCTATGGGTCATTATGTCGGAAACTGTTTTGTTGTCAAATTCAAATATATTGTTAATCATTTCTTTTTCACTTTCGTCAATAGCACCCTTCTCTTCTCCTACATCCACCAGCATACGGATTTCTTCTTCTGTAACCATTTCTTCTTCAGCAGCAGGATCGATACCAAAAAGCCGCACAACGAAGTTGGTTGAAAAAGAAAGAAACTTTACAAAGGGTGATGTAACAGTAGATAGTGCTCTCAAAGGTGAAACAACCAGGAATGATATTGTCTCTGCCTTTTTCATTGCCAATCTTTTTGGCACTAATTCACCAAATATAAGGGTGAAATAGGAAAGTATCAAGGTAATAATTATCACAGAGACATTCTTCAAGACAGTTTCTGAGACTGGTATCTGCGTCTTCTTAATAACTTCTACTAAAGGCCCTGCAAAATTATCAGCGGCAAAGGCACTGGCCAGGAAACCAGCCAGGGTAATGCCTATTTGTATAGTGGCAAGAAATTGACTTGGCTCACCAAGGATTTTTAGTAATTGACCGGCCTTTTTATTTCCCTCTTCGGCCATATATCTCATTTTGTTCTCATTCAGAGATATCAAAGCAATTTCAGAGGCTGCAAAAAAAGCATTCAACGCTATCAATAGCATCAAAAGCATAAGTTCACTTACCAAGTCTATTCAACTCCTGATCAATGTTTTAGATATTTAACCATGTTACAATCCAGATTGCTTTGAAACTCTATGGCCGGAGATAATAAAAAGGCTTTAGATTTTCTTTTGCCTTTAAAAGTAACAATACCAATACTCTACTACTGTCCTCCTCCCCAGAGTTACCGTCCATTTACATTCCTCCATTTTTTACAATAATCTTTTTTTTATTCTACCACATTTACCTCTGTAATGTCAACGACACAGAGACCACAGAGGACATAGGAGGACGGTTATCCTGTGTAGTGTAGTGTGCTGTTCTGTCCTGTTTTTATTTTTATTTTTGAATATTCAGTATTGCATAAATTGTTTTTTGATGTTATAATATAAGTGAAGAAACGGAATACCGTTTCTGCTTTCACCAACGGGACAGAGTAGTGGTGAAGTCGAGAAATGTTCCCTTTAAAATTATTTCAAAAAGGGGGGACATTTATGAATTTATTTAACTTTAGTTACATCATGGATGAAAGGAATCGGATAAAGGAGATTGAAAAATTAAAGTTCTATCCCAGAAAGAAAAAAGACGAACTGAACGAAGAACTTAAACGCGGTGTAGTAATGAGCTATTACTTAAACGGCAGAATTATGTAAAGTAATATGAATCACTAAGCCAGGGAAACCTGGCTTTTATTTTTTGCATATTCTTTGACATTTAGCTTATTTTAATGGTAAAATTGTTAAACATGAAACTGCAGATAATAATTTAAACTGTTAAAATTAATCCAACAAATATAAGTAAATAAGGAGTGATAACAGGAATAATGGATTTAGCTGTATTGATAAACCAAATATTAATCCTATTTATAATCATTGTCCTGGGCTATATATTGCGGAAAAGGGAAGTCATTACTGAAGAAGTAGCCAGCGGTTTTTCCAGTCTTCTGATTAAGATAACAATGCCTGTTTTAATCATAGATTCTATCCTGAAGATCGAACTCAACCAGGAGGTCATCAAAAACCTGGCCATCTTTACACTGGTAGGCTTTCTAAGTTACTTATTTTTGATAATCCTGGCCACTTTAGTCACAGGAAAATTGAAACTTCAGCAGGATACCAAAGAAATATTTAAATTCCTCCTCATCTTCCCCAATGTCGGGTATATGGGAATCCCTGTAGTCAGTTCCATCTATCCCGCTGAAGCAGTGGTATATACTATCATCAATAATATAATCTATAATATCTATGTCTGGACCTATGGAATCCAGATTTTCAGTAGTGACAGGAAATCGAAATTTGAATGGAAAAAATTAATCAACCAGGGTACTATCGCCCTGGCTGTAGGTTTTTTTCTGCTGATTACCCGGCTGCCCCTGGGCCCTCTCCGTGGAGCTATCACTACTGTAGGGGGAATGACCTTTCCGATCTCCATGTTGGTCATAGGCAGCTCCTTAATCAATATAAAGAATTTTGATTTCCTGAAGGATAAATATCTATATTACCAGGTATTTTTTAAACTCTTCCTGATTCCCTTACTGGGGCTCCTGATCTTACAACCCCTCAACCTGCCTAAAATGATCAGGGATATCAGTGTCATCATGCTGGCCATGCCCTGTGGTGCCAATGCTGTTATATTTGCGGAAAAATACAATAGTGATAAATTATTTGCTTCAAAGGCTGTTTTCCTGTCAACATTATTGTCCTTATTTACAATCCCCCTTATCATCTTCTTATTAAATCTGATTTAACCGGGAGTTGATAGACTCCTATATAATGTCTGAGAACATTAAAGACCTCTGATTTCTACTGAAATCAGAGGTCTTATATTATTTAAGAAGGAGTTATTTGTGCCTATTTATAGAGCCTGATATCTCCGTATTTACTGACAATATTTATAATCTTCTCTCCATCCCCGCCGCTTAATATCTGGCGCCTGTTTTCCTTCTCTGCTTTATAGGGTAAATTACTCCTGATATCTCCATTCTCTACCTCACAGTAAACCAGGTATCCATCGAAACTATCCTTGAGATGAATCCCTATATCTATATAACTCGCTTTCAGATCTATATCATTCTCCAACTGATATAGATCAAACTGCCCGTAACTTATTGTTCCTCTAATCTTACCCTCTACACCACTGCCTGTCAGGTTTGTATATTTTGCATTTATTTCCAGGCTTCCTTTAACCCCGTCAATATCTACTGAATCAGCATCAGCCTTCAGGTCCAGGTTACCGCCGATATCAGCCAGTTTGGTCCTGCTGTATTTTATATCCAGGTTTAGATTCCCTCTGATATGGGCAATATCAACCAGGGTATTATACCTTGTTACTACTTGTAAATTGCTCTCTATATTTCTGACCGTTAATTTACCATATTGGCTATTTATTACTGCCCGGCCACCTATGTCTGTTATCTGACTATGGCCATACTCATTTTTTACTGCTATATCCCCGGCTATATTTTCTACACCTAACTTCCCGTAGCTGTTCCGGATATCAAGGAAGAGCCTTTCGGGAACAGATAAATCATAATCTACCACTACTCCGTAGACTCCAGAAGGAAATTCCTTTCTTTCCAGCTTCAGGCTGAGCCTCTCCCCGGTGGTGTTTTCAACAATGGACAGTTCCTTTATAAAGGATTCTGCCAGTTCTGCACTTGCCGCATAAACTGTCAATTTATAGGAAAGCAGGATGTCCTCCCGTTCTTCCCCTCTAATTTCAATTGAGCCCCTTCCATTATCTATATAAAGCTCTTTTATCTCATCACCGATATAAATCAACTGGTCAGTAATCTCCAGTTCTGCTGACGGGTCGTGGTAAAAACCTTCATGGTCTCCTTCGATTAAATTCCTCAGGGATTCAGTCTCTAATTCCCGGTATAATCTTTCAAAGTTCCTGATAAAGTTATGCTTGATATCCAGGATCATGAGCAGGAATACTGCTACAATAATTAAACTTACAATCCATTTTTTTCTCACCTTGCCACCCCCTAAACTT
>JAAYRT010000038.1 GCA_012518635.1 Halanaerobiaceae bacterium
CAGAAATAGATGAATACAAAAACAGGGCAGTTGATGAGATAATCAATATATCCTCGATAGCCCAGGAGGCAGCAGCTTCAACAGAAGAGGTAAGTGCTGCCAGCGAGGAGCAGGTATCCTCTGCTGACGAACTGGCCAGGCTCGCTGTGGAACTCAATGAGGCAGTTTATCAGTTAGAGGTTAATCTAAATAAATTCAAGATATAATTTGGTAGGGAAAATATAAATGTTTATATAAAATAGGGCAACGAAAAGTTGCCCTATTTTTCTTGTTACATGACTTGACTAAAACCAGGTATTGTAGTATTGTATAATATAAAGTTGAGTAAAATGATAGGAATACTATAAATAAAGAATATTTTAATTTAGATATAAGGAGTGGGGTAAGATGGGAGAAAACTTATTGGAAATCAAAAATTTAAGAGCAACTGTAGAAGGGAAAGAGATTTTAAAGGGTATCAACCTGAAGGTTAATAAAGGCGAAATTCATGTAATAATGGGGCCCAATGGTGCCGGTAAATCTACCCTGGCCAATGTAATAATGGGTGATCCTACATATGAGATTACAGGTGGTGAGATCACCTTTCAGGGTGAATCAATTAATGAGCTGGAGGTAGATAAGAGGGCCAGGAAAGGAATTTTTCTGTCTTTCCAGTACCCGGAAGAAATCCCCGGTATCAGCGTAGAGAATTTCCTGCGTACAGCAAAAGCAGCAGTAACAGGAGAAGAACAGGGTATCTTTCAGTTCAGGAAACTATTGCTGGAAAAGATGGCCATGCTGGATATGAAGGAAGAATATGCAGGACGTTATCTTAACCATGGCTTTTCAGGTGGAGAGAAAAAGAAGAATGAGATATTGCAGATGGCCATGCTGGAACCGGTTCTGGCTATACTGGATGAGACAGATTCAGGACTGGATATAGATGCTATCAGGATTGTTACTGAGGGGATCAGGAAGATTGCCAGTGAAGAGAATAGCTTTTTGATTATTACCCATTATAACAGGATACTTGATTATCTGGATGCTGATTATGTCCATATTCTTATGTATGGCAGAATAGTGAAAAGTGGTGATATATCACTGGCTAAAGAGATTGAGGAGAGCGGATTTATTGCTCTGGAGGAGGTTCGCAATGGCTAAGGTAAAACAGGATATTCAGGAACCTGACCGTCTGGTATTTGATCTGAAACAGGATATTGATTATCGGAACAAAACCTGGAAGGGATTAAGTGTAGAGTTGATAGAGGAGATATCCAGGAAGAAGCAGGAACCTGACTGGATGAGGGAAATCCGGCTCAGGTCCCTGGAGATTTATAAATCCAAACCTATGCCGCAATGGGGGCCTGATCTTTCAGATCTGGATGTCAATGAAATTATTACCTATATAGACCCCGATTTCAAGAAACAGAACAGTTGGGATGAGGTACCGGAAGAGATTAAAGAGATTTTTACTGCCCTGGGGATACCAAAGGCTGAGCAGGAGTCTCTGGCCGGTGTAGGCGCCCAGTTCGATTCAGAGATTGTCTACCAGAATATGAGAAATGAGCTGGCAAAGCAGGGAGTCATATATATGGATATGGAAACTGCCCTGCAGGAATACGAGGATATTATCAGGGAACATTTTATGAAACTGGTACCGCCGGAAGATCATAAATTTGCAGCCCTCCATGGAGCAGTCTGGTCAGGTGGGTCCTTTGTCTATGTACCGGAGGGGGTACAGGTAGACATCCCCCTGCAGTCCTATTTCAGGTTAAATGCCCCTGGAGCAGGCCAGTTTGAACATACATTAATTATCGTGGAAAAAGGAGCCAGTCTTCAGTTTATCGAGGGTTGTTCAGCACCCAAGTATTCGGTAAATAACCTCCATGCCGGTTGTGTTGAACTGTACGTAAGGGAAGGTGCCCGGCTGAGATACAGTACCATTGAGAACTGGTCCAAAAATATGTATAACCTGAATACCAAGAGGGTCCTGGTGGAAAAGGACGGCCTGATTGAATGGATTTCCGGTTCCTTTGGTTCAAGAGTATCCATGCTTTATCCCATGAGTATTTTAAAGGGTGAGGGAGCCAGGGCAGAATTTACAGGTATTTCCTTTGCGAGTAAGAACCAGACCCTGGATACGGGGGCCAAGATTCTCCACGCTGCACCAGGTACGACATCTACGATCAATTCCAGATCCATAGCCAAGGATGGAGGAAAAGTCTTCTACCGCGGTCTGGTTAAGGTATTGCCAGAGGCTGTTAACAGCAAAGCATCTGTTTCCTGTGAGTCCCTGATGCTGGACAGCCAGTCCAGATCAGATACAGTGCCCGTAATAGATATCAGGAATGATCAGGTGGACTTCGGCCATGAGGCCAAAGTCGGCCGGATCAGCGAAGAGGCAATTTATTACCTGATGAGCAGGGGTATCAGTGAGGAAGAGGCCAGGGCCTTGATTGTACGTGGATTTGTAGAGCCTATAGCCAAAGAGTTTCCACTTGAATATGCAGTTGAATTGAATAATCTATTAAAAATAGAACTGGAAGGGACTATCGGTTAGAGGGGGGAGAATATAGTGGATATATTGATGAGCCAGACAGATTTAAGTAAAAATGTGTATCCGGAAAAAATTGAACTGGATGGAAGCAGGATAGATTTTAGTGGAGATGGTTTAATCATCAGAAGCAGTGAAAGCAGGCAACTGTTGTCTCCCTTCCTGGATGTAGAATACATTGCCGGGAAAGATGAAAGGGTAGAGAAAATAAAAGAATTTTTCTCTGCTCATTCTTTCATAAATGCCGGGTATCATATTGAAATACTGAAGGGATATAAGCTGGATAGGCCTTTAATCATAAATCAGTACAGCGATAATAAAAGAAGCAGAATCAATGAATATAATTCCATCTTCCTTGGAGAGAATAGTGCTGCTACAATAGTTTTTAATTATAATGCTGAGGATGAGTCCGAAGCAATCAACAGCAGGGTGACAGAAATCCGGGTGGCTGATAATGCAGTATTAAATATAATTAAATTGCAGCGGGGAAATAATAGTTCCCTTAATCTTGATTATAATACTGCAGAGGTCCATGGTGCAGGAGTGATTAACTGGTATACAGTGGAGATGGGAAGCAGGGAGAGTATTTCCAGCTTCCATACTGAATTGAAAGGTAACGGCAGTAGCGGCTTTTTATCTTCAATATATTTTGCCGGCGGGGAGCAAGACTTTGACCTGAATTATACCATGGAACTTACCGGTGCCCGTTCCCTGGGCAGGATTGAGAGCAGAGGGGTCATGAAGGATAAAGCCAGGAAGATGTTCCGGGGTAATCTGTTTTTCAATTCCGGGGCAGTCAAGGCTGATGGTTCTGAGAAGGAGACCGTTCTCTTACTCAGTCCAGAGGCGAAAACAGAATCTATCCCGGCTCTCTACTGTGGAGAAGAAGACGTTGTCGGTGAGCATGCTGCCAGTGTAGGGAGGATCAGCGATAAGCAGCTATATTATTTAATGAGCAGGGGGCTTTCTTTAAGTGAAGCCAGAAGGCTTCTGGTAGAATCAACCCTGAATCCTCTTATTGAAGTAATACCCCTTCCTGAAGTCAGGGAGCTTGTTAATGAAGAAATACTGAGGAGGCTCTATAATGAGTAGAGTTGCCTTAAATTATATATATAATGAAAACGCCAGGACAAGGAGGCCTATTATTATCAATAAAGAGATGGGTAATAAAATTAATCCTTATCTGTTAAAAAAGGATTTTCCGGTTTTCCAGGATAAGGTCGATGGCCGGGAGCTGATTTATCTTGATAATGCTGCCACTACCCAGAAACCATATACTGTAATTGAGGCAGTAAGGAAATATAGTCAGCAATTCCATGGTAATCCCCACCGGGGAGCCCATTACTTAAGTGTAAAGGCCACCGAATTATATGACCAGGCCCGGCAAAAGGTAAGGGAATTTATCAAGGCCAGGTCAGCGAAGGAGATAATCTTCACCAGGAATACTACAGAGGCCATTAATCTTGTTGCCTATAGTTATGGGATGAATTTTATTGATGAGGGTGATGAAATAGTCTTATCCATAGCAGAACACCATAGCAATATCCTGCCCTGGCAGCAGGTGGCCAGAAGCCGGAGGGCCAGGTTGAAATATATGTATCTGGATGAAGACGGCCGGCTCAGCAAGGATGAAGTAAAGAGTAAGATTACCGAAAGAACAAAATTGGTCTGCCTGACCCATATGTCAAATGTCCTTGGTACTATTTTTCCTGTCCGGGAGATTATTGAATATGCCCATCAAAAAGGTGCCCTGGTTCTTATAGATGGTGCCCAGGGTATTCCTCATGTGGAGGTTGATGTACAGGAACTGAATGCTGATTTTTATGTCTTTTCTGGTCACAAGATGCTGGGTCCCATGGGTATAGGTGTTCTCTATGCCAGGGAAGAGCTGCTGGAGGTGATGCCTCCCTTTCTGAGTGGCGGGGATATGATTGAATACGTATCTGAAGATACTGCCAGTTTTGCCCCTTTACCGGAGAAATTTGAGGCCGGAACCCAGAATGTGGAGGGAGCAGTCGGCCTGGCAGCTGCTATTGATTACTTAAATAGTATAGGTATGGATAAAATCCATCAACATGAACAGGATCTGACTGCCTATGCCCTGGAAAGAATGCAGGGTATTTCCTATCTTACCCTTTATGGTCCTACTGATCTGGAGGAAAGAGGGGGTATTATCTCCTTCAATGTTGCAGGTATCCATCCCCATGATCTGGCCAGTATCGTTGATCTGGATGGAATTGCCCTGAGGGCCGGCCATCATTGTGCCCAACCACTGATGAAATACCTGCAGCTGGTTGCCTCCTGCCGGATAAGCTTTTATCTCTACAATACAAAAGAGGATATTGATCAGTTGATAGATAGCCTGGACAGAGCAAGGAGTTGGTTTAGCAATGGAACTAAGTAGTATCTATACAGAATTAATAATGGAACATAGCCGCAGCAGCAGGAACCGGCGGCTCCTGGAGGAAAAGGACCGGGAGGAGAGGGGACATAACCCCAATTGTGGTGATGATATTACCCTGCAGATAAAATTTGCCGGAGGCAAGATAGATGATCTGGCCTTTACAGGAAGCGGTTGTGCTATCTCCCAGGCCTCTACTTCGATAATGATAGATTTAATAAAAGGGAAAGGGAAAGAAGAGGCCCTGGAACTGATAGATATTTTTTTAAGATTGATAAAAGGAGATGGACTTACGGAAGAAGAGGAGGAGAAATTGGGAGAGGCTGTTGTTTTAAAAAATATTTCCTATATGCCGGCCAGGGTGAAGTGTGCTGTGTTGGCCTGGCATACTTTAAAGGAGCTTATAAAGTCCTGAAACAAACCCGGCTGTTTTTCTGCCTTTCTGCAAAATTTCTTTTAAAAAAATTAACCGGTGTGATTTTTATCATAGTGGCTGGCATTGGAAAGCTTTATAATAAACATGTAAACAGTAAATAACACTGGAAATAACATTAGCTCAAAAAACTTAATCAAGTTTTTTAAAATATTAATTATAAGTTTTAAGGAGTGATTTGTGAGATGAACATGTTTTGCTTTCAATGCCAGGAGACAGCCAGAGGAGAGGGCTGTACAGTAAGAGGGGTTTGTGGAAAGACAGAAGATGTAGCCAATCTACAGGATTTGTTGATTTATGTTATGAAGGGTATTGCCGTTTATGCTGAAGAAGCAAAGAAATACGGCATCCAGGATGAACAGGTAGGTACATTTATTACCAGAGGCTTATTCAGTACAATAACCAATGTAAGTTTTGATCCTGAAGATTTTGTAGAAAAAATCAGGGAAGCCTTTGCAGTGAGGGAAGATATCAGGCAGAAATTATTTGAAGCCTATCAGGCAGAGACAGGTGAAGAATACAATAGGGTATGGCCTGATGAATGCACCTGGTATAGTGAAGATATAAATGAATTTTACGTCAAAGGAGCTTCTATCGGTATCCTTTCCATCGAAGATGAAGATGTCAGATCATTAAAGGAATTATTGACCTATGGTTTAAAGGGTATTGCAGCCTACATTGAACATGCCTATGTACTGGAAAGAAAGAGTGATGAAATCTTTGCTTTCCTTACCGAAGCAATGGCTGCTACTGTAGATCCAGATAAGACAGTAGACGAATTAATAGCCCTGGTCATGAAGTGTGGAGAGATTGCTGTTCAGGCAATGGCTCTGCTGGATGAAGCCAATACAGGACGTTACGGTAATCCGGAAATAACAAAGGTAAATATTGGTGTCAGGAATAACCCCGGTATCCTGATCAGTGGTCATGACCTGAGAGACCTGGAGGAACTTCTTCAGCAGACAGAAGGCACCGGTGTAGATGTCTATACCCATGGTGAGATGTTACCAGCTAATTCTTATCCATTCTTCAAGAAATACAAACACTTTGTGGGCAATTATGGAAACGCCTGGTGGCAACAGAATGTTGAATTCGAGAAATTTAATGGTCCAATCCTGATGACAACAAACTGTCTGGTTCCACCGAAAGATTCATATAAAGACCGGGTATATACTACTGGTGTCGTAAGATTCCCTGGCTGTACCCATATAGAAGACCGTAAGCCGGGAGAACAGAAGGATTTCTCAGCAGTAATAGAACATGCAAAAAGATGTAAGGCTCCTGAAGAACTGGAGAATGGAAGCATCTATGGCGGTTTTGCCCATGAGGCTGTTATGGGTGTAGCTGACAAGGTTGTAGAGGCTGTCAAGGAAGGAAAAATAGCCCGTTTCGTTGTAATGGCCGGTTGTGATGGACGTCATAAAGATCGTGAATACTATACAGAACTTGCTGTGAAGCTGCCTGAAGATGCAGTTATCATGACTGCCGGTTGTGCAAAATACCGTTACAATAAACTGGAGCTGGGCGAAATTGATGGCATACCCAGGGTCCTTGATGCAGGCCAGTGTAATGACTCCTACTCACTGGTTGTGATTGCCCAGAAACTGGCTGAAGTATTTGGTGTAGAAGATATCAATGAACTGCCTATTTCCTATGATATTGCCTGGTATGAGCAGAAAGCTGTTGCTGTACTTCTGGCCTTACTCTATCTGGGAGTTAAAGGAATCCGTCTTGGCCCCACTTTACCAGCCTTTATTTCACCGAATGTCCTGAAAGTACTGGTGGAGAAGTTTGATATCAAGCCAATCGGCACTGTCGAAGAAGATCTGGAAGCTATTATGGCAGGTAAATAAGATTAACCTATAAAGAACCCCCTTCTATGTATATAGATAAAATAGATGAAAAGGCCGGATAATTTCCGGCCTTTTTGTCTGATTAAATAAGTTTATAATTTTACAATTAAGGAGTTGGTTGTTTTGCGAATTATAATATATTTTTTCTGGGAAGTTAAGGTAAAGAATAAAAAGCAAATTATAGGATGGTAAGAATAGAATATGTAAAAAGAAGGGATTTAGCAGAGTATCCAGAATACATATAATAACATAACTGGAAAATAAGAGTAGGGAGGTAAATAATTATGATTAAAAAATTTTCAGGATTTCTGTTCGTTTTGCTACTGGTTTTAATAATATTTGTTCTGGCCGGGTGTCATATTCTGGATTATAGTTATTCTGATTCTAAAGGGAAAACAACACTTAAGTTTGAGGAATTATCAACCCGGAAAACCTTTGATGTTACCATTAAAGAAAAATCCAATCTGGAATTTGGTTATTGTGATTTTGAGATAACAGAAGGACGGATTATTCTAAAAATAATTTTTAAAGATGATATAATCTTTGAAGAAATATTAACGAAGGATAGCCGGAAAGAGAATAAATATAAATTAAAGAATCTTGAACCGGGAGAATATTTTATTGAATTACTTTCAGAAGAAGCTAAGGACGGAAAGATAACTATTTATTGGAAAAACGCTAAAATAAGTATTAGTTAAAATTATTTTCATTGATTAAAAAAATTTGTTGTTTTAAGAAGGATTTTTTTATAATAGAGAGAATATTATAACATGTAACCGTTTACAATAATGCTAATTGGTAATGTGGAGGAGTAATAATGCTCACTATTAAAGATATCGCAAGATTAGCCAATGTCTCTACAGCAACAGTTTCCAGAGTAATAAACGATCGCCCTGGAGTAAAAGAAGCAACAAGGAAAAAAATATTGGAGATTATAAATGAGACCAACTACCGGCCAAATACAGTGGCCAGAAGTCTGACAACAAATAAGTCATATTCAATAGGCGTTTTCTTTACTGACCATTTCAATAGCGGTTTAAGTCATCCTTTTTTCAGGGAGGTTATTTACGGTTTAGAAAAATATCTCGGAGAGAAGGGTTATGATATCGTATATTTTACCAACAGGCAATGGGGCAGTAATTTCAGCTATCTGGAAAAATGCCGGGACC
>JAAYRT010000039.1 GCA_012518635.1 Halanaerobiaceae bacterium
GAATTCTTCCAGTTCTCTTTCATTGGTTATTGTATAAACCCCCTGGCCGGCATTACTATAGGGTACCTTTATCACTGCATGACCGCCAAACCTCTTGACCCATAGAGGAATTTCATTTAGAGTCAGATCCATGATTGTTTCCGGGGTATAAATCCTGAGGCCGTTATTTTGCAACTCTGCATTAAAAAAATCATAGGCTTTTGCAGCAACCAGCTTGTTCCTTCCGCCGGCCAGGCAGGCAATTATCGGATTATACATGAAGGTCTTCATATTAACAGGAATCCTGTTCCAGGGTTTCTGGGTTACATAACGCAAGGCTGCCCTGATCGGATGCCAGACACCATCAGGGTCCCTGACTTCCATGATTCCATCTACAAACCTGACCGCTGGATTCTCATCACCATTAAAGAAAGAAACCAGAAAGACCTCTTCACCGGTTATCTCGGCCAGGGCCGCAGCATATCCCGAAGCCTCCATGTAATTCTTATCATAAACAACAGCCAGGCTTCCTTCGGGTAAGTCTCTTGAATTGGCCAATGGCAAAAAGGAACACTCCAGCAGGCGTCTATAACCGCCCATCTCCTGGTAATCATCTAATATCGGCATGGATTTTTGCCCCGATGGACAGGAATTGGTTTCTACCACCAACATCCTATTATGTCCCCTGGCTGAGGTTACGTGGAACAAATCTGTTCCAGTCCAGTAGATATATTGAGGTTGATATTCAATCAAGGACTTTAGATATTCTGCATCAATCAGGGGATTAAGGTGGCAGTATCTTTCAACAATCTGTTCTTTAGTCATGTTCAAGAAAAATGCAACCAGAGTATGGGCCTGAGCATTGAGAACTCTTTCATAGTAATGTTTGCTTACTTCAAAGGAGTCAGGCAATACAGGCCGGGCAGGTTCTGAAAACTTAATCTGCATATCTTTTCCTCCTAAAACCACTGGAATAATAAAACAAAATAATGGGAATTACCTAATTCGCCACCACCTTTAATTTCTCCTGCCAGAAAAAACACGAACCCCTGATTATTTTTCGCTTTTATCTATCTTTCTTTGTCAGGAAAAGAAAAAATAGTATCTCAGTTATAGAGACACCATTTTTTCCAACAATATTCTTTGATGTTATATAAATTTAACCTTCTGTAGAAACAGACTTATATGTAGGAGAATTCACATAGATTAGAAGTCTACTTCTTCTTTCTTCTCATAGTTATCTCCATTATTTATTCCATTTTCACATCCAGCCGCCAATAGGATTACAGAAACCAGTAAAAGAAAAAATCAATGCTATTAGCTTCAGCTAAATAGCATTGATTTTAATTCAGGAATTTTATTTAACTATAATTCAATAAATTCAGCAATTCTTTTCATATACTTAAGATAATATTCATAAGTCTTATCGATACTTTCGTACACTATACTGTTATCTATTTTTTCATATTCATGTACCAGCCTATTCCTTAAACCGGTACTGAGAGCTATCTGGTAAGCAAATTCCCTATCCAGTACACCTATTTCCACCAATTCTATGAAAGAATTAAAATAATCCGCAGCTGGAGGTCTTCCATAATATTTAATAATTATATTATTTATATCCAATGCAAGATCTACTATAAGTTGTAATAGCCTTTCTATCCCATACCTGGTAATCCTGTTTGATAGATATTCATTATAGGTCGGGGGTTTCTCATTTTTCATCTCATTTAAATATTGTTCCAACTTGATAAGCTTGTCTACCAGTGATGTTCTTAAAGAATCGGTCATAATTCACTTAACCTCATTTTTAGATATTTTTCTCTTTCCAGTCGCAGATATTTAGTATCTGCATAATATCTCGCTGCATATAATTGAAAGTTCAGAAAGTCCTCTTCCGTACCATATAAAAGTTTGCCTTTATTGGCTACCTCCAGCTTCAAAGCAGGGGTAGCTTTCCTCAGGTTTACCAAATCTAAATTTCCTTTTCTGTAATATCCTATCATCTCTTCCAATAAAGTATGTTCCTTGTCCAGGGATAATATTTCTTTACTTAAAAAAGCCAGATCCAGATCACTATCCTGCCTGTTGGTTCCATCAGCATAAGAACCAAAAAGAACCAACAGGTTTATTCCGTACTTCTCAATTATCTCAGATGGGATTTCTGTTTTCATAATATACAAACCCCTATTTTCTTTTTATAATCGGAAATATACACTTTTCCTATCATAGATTATACTATAGAATCCAGTAATTAGCAATTTAAATAATCATATGTTTTCATGTTTTAGTAAATTGTAGATATTTTTAACCTTTTCCCTCAAATCCAACTCTTGCTGTCTGTTCCTGTTGAGGGCTTTCTCTTCAAAATAGACCAGTACCTCCAGAAGTTCCCGGAGAAGTTCTTTATCTGCAATCTTTACCTCCAGCCTCTCCCTGGGAATGGCCTTCAAACTAAACCCATACCTGTATTTGAGCATCTCATTCAGGATAGCAAATAGCCTTTCTTCATCTTTCTCTTTCCTGGCTTCCCTGTATAGTTCCCTGAGCCTGTTATTCCTGGTCTTCCAGTATTTATAGATAATGACGATAACAAGGCTTAATAATAGCAGGGATAAGAAGATATAGAGAATTGTTGTCAGGTTATCTTTCTTAAACCTTATAAGAAGATAGCCATCATCTGCCAGGGCATAATTCACCTGCTCAATCCTGATGGTCTCCCTCACTATTGGTTCAGGTCTTTCTGCTGCCTCCTGGTTTGTGCTGAATACCGGCATTTCTCCTTTGACCTGAATGGTAACAGCCGGTATTCTGACAGATTCATATTCTTCTGTTTCTGGATTAAAATAGGGTATTGTCAGTTCAGGTATTTCCAGTTCTCCCGGGCTATCGGGAACGATGATTATCTCGAATTCCCTGCTGGTCTGATACCGGCCGTTAACAACCCCTTCCTCCCTCTTTGTAACTGTCTCATAGACGGAAAGACCCGGCAATTCTTCTGTGATGATTCTCTCCAGTGTGTCCAGGTTACAGCTGCCAGAGAGCCTTACCTTCAGTACCAGGGACTCGCCGTAATTCAACTCTGTTTTATCATAGGAACTTTCGATAGCCAACTGGCCTACCAGGCCGGTAAAATTAGCCGGCTGCCCTTCCCGGGGCAGGGGGTTTACGACAATCCCTACTGGCTCTGTCTGCAAATAAACCGGGCGGGAGGAGGAAAAAAAACCCCCTGTGCTGACATTGACCTGGAAATTGACTGCAGGAATTTCATGGGTCCCGGTGGTAACCGGTGTCAGGATAACTTCCCTCACATTATATCTTAGATAGCTCCTTCCCCCCAGTTCCAGGTAATTACCCCTGGAACTATCCCTGCCCGTCTCCTGAACCAGGAAGGCAGAGAGATCCGGTTCTTCCAGAAAACCATAACTCTCTATATTGTATCTGGTATATAATTCATAACTTAAGGGTATCTTTTCGCCGAAGTATACTTCAGTCCGGCCAATTACGGTTTTTATGAATATATCCGCCAGTCCGCTTTCTCCCAGGCTGCTCCTTTCCCGTACTGTAACCTGCAGCTGATTTGTTTCATAGGTTTTCCCTCTATACCGCACAATACCCTTCAGGGAAAATTCTCCTGCCTCCCGGGGCAAAATCACATATGAATATGTTTCCGACCTGCTGATTGCCCCGTTCACTATGCTGGTAGAGGTGGAACGCCCCTGGTTTATAACCTGAAAATTCTCCAGGCCCTGGATTTCCACCACTTCCGCCCCACTGGCATTCTCCACTATCAGGCGGAGGTTGCTGCTTACCCCCTTTTCCAGGCTGGTACTATCTATGGCCAGACGGAAGGAAGGTTCAGCAGCAAATAGCGGCAGGGTTATGGTAAAGAACAGGATGAATATAACGAGGATAAATCTACTTCTACCAGTCATACTTCTCCTCCTTCCCGCTACCCTGATATAGGGACTGATTGTTCTTCAGGCTGTCTTCTTCCTCTGCTTCCAGCATTTTCAGTATCTGCAGGATTTCCTCC
>JAAYRT010000158.1 GCA_012518635.1 Halanaerobiaceae bacterium
CAATTCATATCACCCTTTTCAATCTTTTTTACGGGTTATTACCTCATCTATTATACCATATTCAACAGCTTCTTCGGCTGACATAAAATAATCCTGTTCAACATCACGGCGAATTTGTTCAATATCTCTTCCTGTATGTTTACTTAAAATTTCATTCTGAATCTCTCTTATTCTCAATAATTCCTTAATGTGTATCTCTGCTTCAGTAGCCTTTCCGCGGGCACCGCCAGAAGGCTGATGAATCATAATCCTGGAATATGGCAGGGCATATCTCTTACCCTTGGTTCCAGAAGCCAGCAAAAGTGCTCCTGCACTGGCAGCCTGCCCCATACATATAGTCTGTACATCTGGCTTAATATACTGAATTGTATCATACATAGCCAGGGCTGCAGTAGCTGAACCTCCAGGACTATTGATGTAAAGATAAATATCTTTGTCAGGATTTTCTGCTTCCAGAAACAATAGTTGAGCAATAACCAGATTAGCCAGCTGATCGGTAACTACATCACCCAGAAATATAATCCGGTCTTTTAACAATCTCGAATAAATGTCATAGGAGCGTTCACCCCTATTTGTTTGTTCAACAACAATTGGAACTAACGGCACTGAAGATCCCTCCTCTAAAACCATTATTCCCTCAAAGGATATTCTTTAAACCAACAGCCAACAATTTATAAATTTAGTTGTTCTCCATTAAAAACTCGTAGACCTTACCCATGAGCATGGAGTGAACCAGGCCATCCAACTGCCCGCTGGCCAGCAGATAAGCTTTCAGTTGTTCCGGTTTTTGTTCACTACCTTCAGTCATTTCCTGAATCTTATTATCTATTTCTTCATCACTGACTTCAATTCCTTCTTTTTTTGCAATAGCTTCCAGAACCAGGTTTATTTTGGCTCTTTCTTTAGCCATTTCCCAGTTGTCCTGGCGCCAATTTTCTGGATCGATTCCCACAAAATTGAAGTACTGCTCAATATTAACACCCTGCTGTCTTAAGGTATAGTCCATGTTCTGCAGCATCATATCCAGTTCATTATTAACCAGTACATCCGGGACATCTACTTCAGCATTTTCGCTGATTTTTTCCAGCAGCTTTTCTTCATATTCCCTTTGAACCTGATCTTCCTTTTGCTTCAGGAGATTCTCCCTGATATCTTCCTTTAACTCATCCAGGGTATCAAACTCGCCGAGCTCCCTGGCAAAATCATCATTGAGTTCAGGTAATCTTTTTACCTTGAGTTCCTTTATAGTAACTTTAAAAACAGCATCCTTGCCGGCCAGATTTTCAGCTTGATAATCTTCCGGGAAAGTTACCTTGACCTCTACTTCTTCACCGACTTTTTGACCGACTAATTGTTCTTCGAAACCAGGGATAAAATAACCGGAGCCTATCTCCAGGGTATATTCCTCGGCAGAACCGCCAGGAAATTCCTCTCCATCAACATAGCCTGTAAAATCTATTATTGCAAAATCGCCTTCATCCACTGTCTCTTTGTCAACAGTCTCCAGATAGGCATGTTGCTCCTGTTGTCTCTTTAAAACTTCTTCAATTTCTTCATTATTTAATTCTACAGCTTCTTTCTCAATACCCAAATCTGTATATTGACCTAACTCCACTTCCGGTTTCAACTGTACGATGGCTGTAAAAGTAGCCGGCTCATTTTCAGCAATATAAAAATCTTCAATCTCTGGTTGATCAATGGGCTCAATCTCAGCTGTTTTTACTGCTTCCATATAAGCCTGGGGAACCAGAATATCAAAGGCATCACTATGTAAGACTTCCTTGCCATATCTTGCTTCCAGAATTCTGCGGGGTACCTTGCCTTTCCGAAAACCGGGTAAAGCAAGATCTTTAACAACTTTCCTGTAAGCCTTATCCAGGGCATCATTTACCCTTTCTTTTTCAATTTCTACTTTTAATTTTACCTTATTGCCCTCCAGGACTTCCTTTGCAACTTCCATGATAAGCCTCCTTATGAAATTTTCTTATTCCGCTTAATATCTATTTAAGATAAATTTAAGCCCCGATTTGGCCTTGCCAACAATCGGGGTTACTATCTGTGTTATGGTGCGAAAGGCGGGAGTCGAACCCGCACGGGAATACCCACTAGATCCTAAGTCTAGCGCGTCTGCCAATTCCGCCACCTTCGCATAGTAAACTCCTCATTTTGCCCTCTTTAGGACAAATTTAATAATAGCATATCATATAAATCTTGTCAAGATATTTTTATTTATTTCTCCCCTCTACCTAACGGTAACCATTATTATAATATGCACTTAGCTCTTCTTTATTGCCTCTTTTTTTCTCCTGCTTCTCCTGGTAGTATCCATAGATAATCTCTTTAATAGCTACAAGAGTCATCTCAATAGAGATATCCCCACAGACAGCCTTCAGTACTATCTTATCCATGGCCTCCTGATCTTCCCTGGTAAGGAAATCCCCAATCACATCTTTTATCAGCTGATCCAGTTCCTTCCTTATTTTAATATCATCTATGGATGGAGGTTGCTCCATGAGCATCTCCTTATTATAAATATGTTTACGTATTAAAAGCAGCCTTTTTAGAACCTCAGTCCTGTTCAGCATTGGCTAAAGAACCCCCTGTTTAGTAAATTCCTTCCTTCCTGTAATCCTTATAATCAGCAAACTCAAATTGATATCCCCTGGTCATTTTTTCTACCCTCGATAAGAGATAAGCACCATGGTTTATCCTATCGGCAAAGGGGTTAATCTCCGGGTCCAGCTGGTCTATAGTTTTTATATTAACATTGGTGGTAAAGATCATGGGTTTCTGGCTGTCATACCTTATATCAATGATTCCTTCCAATTCATCAAAATAAAAATCTGTATCCCTGGCCCTGAAAAGATCATCATAGATAATGAATTCTGAATCGAGAAAGGCTTTTTCACAGGCCTCCACATAACTAATTATATCCTCATTTTTAGATGAATACCTTTTCCGACACCAGATATATTTTTTCTCACTCATGAAAAAAACAGGTGTTTTATATTTGATCCTGTCTAAAATTACTCCCCTGCGTTTATATTCATAAGGATTAGAATTAAAGATATCTTTGGCAATTTCATATAATAAAAGCTTGGCTGTAGCTACAGCTATGTGGGTCTTCCCTACACCATTGTTCCTGCTGTAAAGCAGGACTGACTGAGGAGAGTTGGTTTTCCGAAAATATTTATCATAATTTAAGGCAAATTCCTTCAAAGCCTTTACCTTGGGCTCATTTTCAGGCATAAAACTAAAATCAAAATTACTGAAGGAACAATTGATGTATTCCCGGGGTATCCTGGCATTTTTCAGCAGAATTTGATATATCCTTTCGATTGCTTCCTGATCGCTATAATAAAGTATCCTATTATCTGTATTCCTCTGCTTTGAAGCGGGAGTGCTTTTGCTCAGCTTCTTCTTTCTTTCTTCGATCATCTTCTGGAAAATGTTTGCCATGCTCCAGTTCCCCCTTCCCCTTCTCGTTATTATAATCTTCCAGGGTCAATATACCGCGGCTATAGAGATCCAGCAAGATGGCCCTGGCATAATGAAATGGGCTCTCTGCCCTCAGGCCGCTGTATTCCATAACCTTTAAAACCAGTTCCTCTTCCATCCCGTCAAGAACAAACTTCTTTAACTCCTGTACTTCCTCATATTTAATTAATCTATTCCCAAAATACTTATTCCAGGATTTTGCTATCATGCTTCCCGGTTGGTTATAGGGATCAGCAGGTAATTCCGGAATTTCAATATATAATTCAATACTGGAATCCCTTAATATATCAAAATCTTTAACCTTGACCCAGCCAAGCCTTTCCAGTCTTTCCAGGCTTAACTTAAACTGGTTTCTCGAGATATCAAGTCTATCCTTTACTGAATCAATATCCAGTTGTAAAGTTCCCCTTTCTTTTTTTAAAAGAAAAAAAAATAAGGCCAACAGAGAAATATCCAGCGCATTCAATCGTCTGTCTTGAAAAATATTAGCCGGTAGCGCAACAAATTCATTCTCTTTCCTGCCCACAAAAAGCCCTCCATTATATAAATGTCTACACATTTTATATTCTACAAGAAAGAAAGATATCCTCTTTATTATCTTATTTATTCATTTTCTTCTTCTAACCCTGTCCAGACAATCTTTTTATAAAGCCATTCTTCAATCTGTTTACCGTAAATAAGTATTATGATTAAGCCCAGGAAAAAAAGAATGGCAATGATAAACCACTCCCGTATGGAAAGTTCCAATAAACCTGACCCCATCAATGTACCGGCCAATATGCTGGGAAAACGACCGATTATCAGGATAAATAAAAAAGTTTGTAAGCGTATCGAAGAAATGCCTGCCAATAAACAAAGGGCATCATCCGGAAAAAGGGGAAAAAGAAAAAAAAGGAATAGGATTGCCAGGTATTTCTTCTCAAAAAATCTGTTATACTTCCTGTAAGTCTCTTCATCAACAAGCCGCAGAATTAAGGGTTTTCCAAATCTCCTGCCCAGATAAAAGGCAATAAGGGAACCCAGATAGATGGAGAGAGTATTTATGAGCAAACCTAAATAGGAACCAAATAAATTACCGGCGATAAAAATAGTCACATTACCAGGAATAGGGGCAATAATAACCTGCAGTAACTGGATTAAAAAGAGTATCAGGGGAGCAAAAAATTCATACTGCAGGATAAATTCTCTCAATTCTTCCGCATCAGAAAGAAGTCTCAGTACCCTGGTGGATAAAAGAAGCTTGCCCCCTGTCATATAGTCCCAAATCAGTACTCCGCTCAAAAGTATCAAAATGACAATAGCTATAATTAATATGATTTTACGGCTGATCTCCTGCAAATTCCTTACACTCCTTATATAAACATCTCTGCTCTTATGATGGCTAAATATCTTTTCCTTAATTACACTGGCATTTACTTATTATGTTGAAATCACTTATTATTTAACTCGGCAGCTTTCATTAAGTGCATATCATTTTCCTTCAAGACCTGAATGGTCCTGTTGATATCTTCTGTCTTCATGATTATAAAGGCCTCTTCGCCGATTGAAAAAGCATACATATACTCGATGCTTATCCCTTCTACAGACAAAATTTCCAGTGCCCGGGCCAGGGCTCCCGGTTTATTCGGCGTTGTCAGGCAGACCACATCTGTCAAACTTACTGAAAAATTATGTTCTTTCAGGATCTGTAAAGCCTTCTCAGGGTCTGATACGACAGTACGTATAATCCCGAATTCGGAAGTGTCCGCAATACTTAAGGCTGTCATGTTGATTCCTGCTCTGCCCAGAATCCCGGTCAACTCCGTCAGCCGCCCTGCCTTGTTTTCCAGAAACACAGACAATTGTTTAATTATCATCTTCTTCCCCCCTGATGAAAAATTTAATCCAGTTTCCGTCTATCGATAACCCGCAGGGTCTTTCCTTCATACCTCTCAAAGGTTTTAGGTTCAACCAATTTGACCTTTACACTGATTCCCAGAGTACTCTCAATATTTCTCCTGATTTTAGCTGTCAGTTGTTCCAGTTTCTTGATTTCATCAGAGAAGAACTGGTCTCCTACTTCTACCTGAACCTCCAGTATATCCAGATTATTTTCCCTATCGACAACAAGGCGGTAATGGGGTTCAGTTTCACCCATTTCCAGTAATATACTCTCAATCTGGGAAGGAAAAACATTAACCCCCCTGATGATTAGCATGTCATCACTTCTGCCCAGACATTTTTCCATACGGACAAGGGTCCTGCCACAGCGGCACTTCTCATAGATCAGCCTGCTTAAATCACCTGTCCTATATCTTAATAAGGGCAGACCCTCCTTGGTCACAGTGGTGAAAACCAGTTCACCCCTTTCACCAGGCGGTAAAACCTCCAGGGTCTCCGGATCAATTATTTCCGGTATAAAATGGTCCTCGTTTATATGTAAACCTTCCTGGTATTCACACTCACTGGCTACCCCCGGACCGATTATTTCACTTAAACCATATATGTCAATGGCCTTGATATTTAGTCTTTCCTCCACCTTTTTCCGCATACTATCTGTCCAGGGCTCTGCACCAAAAATCCCTATCCTTAACTTTAATCTATCCCGTTCTATATTCAACTCATCAATGGTCTCCGCCAGATATAAAGCATAGGATGGTGTACAGGCCAGGACAGTGCTGCCCAGATCCTCCATCAGTTGTAATTGCTTTTTCGTATTCCCTGCCGAGATAGGGATTACTGTAGCCCCTACCTTTTCACTACCATAATGGATACCCAGGCCGCCGGTAAAAAGCCCGTATCCATAGGCAACATGTATATAATCATCACGTTCAACTCCGGCACTGGTTAATATCCTGGCCACTACCTCTGACCAGTGGGCTATATCCCTACGGGTATAACCGACTACAGTAGGTTTCCCGGTAGTACCTGAAGAGGCATGAATCCTGATTATTTCACTCATGGGTACTGCAAAAAGATTATAGGGATAATTATCTCTCAAATCTTCTTTCGTAGTAAAGGGTAAACGGGCTAAATCATCTATCCCCTCTATATCCTCAGGTAATATGTTCAATTCCTGTAATTTCCTACGGTAAAAAGGTACATTATAATATATCCGTTCTATCATTTCCCTTAATTTTTCGCCCTGCCACTTCCTCATCTCTTCTCCGGGCATGGTCTCAAATTTCTCATTCCAGATCACCTTACTATCTCCTCTCCCACACCAACCTGGTAATTTCTTCACTTTTATTTATATACATTTAAATTCATTATAAAGAAATAAAATCCTCCTTTCAAGTAATAAATTCCAGGAAGTATCCCCTGGAATTGTACTTAGTTGTAATTATAGATATCTTTCCGGAAATGAACCAGGCCCAACTCATCCACCCAGGCAGTCCAGTAAACGATTACCACCGGAATACTTTCCTCCAGATATACTTCTACAGGCTCACCCCTGGCTATAACCGAGATAATACGATCCAGATTCCAGTCCGGGTAATCCTTTAAACAATATTGGGCCAGCTCCAGGGGTTTCTCTACCCTGATACAGCCGGAACTAAACGCCCTATCCTTATAGGCAAAAAGTTCCCGGGCAGGTGTATCATGTATATAGACCAGGTATTCATTGGGAAACATGAATTTTATTCTCCCCAATTCATTCTGGGGTCCTGGTTCCTGTACCAGCATTAAATTAAAGTTACTCAAATCATAATAATCCCAGTTAACCTCTTCTGCCCGCAATTCCCTGGCACCTTCATCCCAGCCATCAAAAATCCGGATATTTTTTCTCTCCAGATAAGCGGGGTCGCTTTTTATTATCGGGATGATATCCCGGACACTTTTCCTGATAGGAATCCTCCAGCTAGGGTTAAATACCAGGTATTCAATCTCATCCTGAAATACAGGGGTTTTACTGCCTGGACTTCCTACAATAGCCTTCATCTGCAGGACCTCTCTACCATTTTCAATTACTTTTAGCTCATAGGCAGGGATATTGACCAGGATATATCTCCCTACATAGGTATCAAAAAGGTTGAATATCCTCTCCCGGTTCAGACGCAGTTCCTTGACTCTCCCGGCTACAGACACATTCATGGCAGCCAGGGTTTCCGGCCCGGCTATACCGTCTATTATCAAGCCATGACGGTATTGGAATCTCTTTACTGCTTCTTCCACTTCTTCATCGAAAAGATATAAGTTTTCATTCCCGGCAGTAGAAAGATCTCCAGTTATCTTTAACCTTTGCCTCAAAGTAAGAATATGTTGGGAATAATCACCTTTTTTCAAAATAATATCAGCCGGTAGAACAGGCCAGCCACCCTCATCCTGGATCTGAATATATTTTTTCAGGGCTTTATCGATTCTAAAATAATTTATTAAATTCCAGCTATCACCCTTAAATACCGTATCTTCAGCCTTTAGTGGAAAAAATAAAAGAAAATACAATAATATTACAATAACAAATTTCTCTTTTCTCTGCACTGCTTTTCCCTCCATGAGTATTTTATGAAATGGAGGGATTTTATATCCAGCAGATTTTAAACAGTTTATTCCTGTATCAATAAGTCCATCCTGGACCATTTTATAAATATTACAATTATAAAGATAACTGGAGAATGCATAAACCTAAATAGTTCCAGTATATTTTAGGCCCAGCTTCACAAAATAATAATAGAAAGCGGAAAAGGAGGTGTTATATCCTTGGGTACAGGCCAAAAAAGCAATACCCTGATTAATCCTCTGGCTGCCCAGGCAATGGAAAAATTTAAGTATGAAGTTGCCAATGAGCTGGGTATCCAGATTCCCCAGAGTGGTTATTATGGAAACATGACCACGAGGGATACTGGTGCTATCGGCGGCCATATGGTAAGAAAGATGATTGAGGCTTATCAAAACTCACTGGCCAATCAATCAGGCCAGCAGTTTTAAGCAGTTTTTAATAAGGACTCATCTATAATTTATACAAGCTAAGCCAGAGTTTTAGACTAAGTCCTGTCGAGCAGTCAAGGTTATGAAAATCTGGATGCATGGTTCCTATCTCCTGTTGAGGCCATGCATCCTGATTTTTTATAGAGGTTTTCTTAAACCAAATTCTATTCTTTAACTGCTCCGGCACCAAAACTGCTGATCATATGCTTATGGCCCAATATAAAGAATATTATAAAAGGAATAGCTACCAGTATTGAGCCGGCAGCAAATGAGCCAAACTCAGATTTTTTATCAGTCACAAAACCAAAAAGGCCCAGAGCCAGGGTTTGCTTTTCCGGTGACCTGAGTATCATCTTGGGAAAGATAAAGTCCATCCAGGGGGCAGTAAATGTTACAATAGCCAGAAAGATAATGATTGGTGTAGCAACAGGTAAAATCACCCTAAAAAAGATTGTCAGGTGGCTGGCCCCATCAATCCTGGCCGATTCATCCAGGCTCCTGGGAATAGTATCCATATAACTTTTTACTAACCAGGTATTATATGGTATATTGCCGGCTACATATACCAGGACAAGCCCCCATAAGGTATCCAGGGCCCTCATCCGCAAAAGGAGAACATAAATGGCAATCATGGCCAGCATCGAAGGGAATATTTGTAATATCAATAAAGTCATCAGCATGGTCTTTTTTATGGTGAAATTAAACCGTGAAAAAACATAGGCACTGAGTGATGCAATCAGAACAGTCAGGGCTGATGTCAAGGCGGCAACTATAAAGGTGTTTTTAAACCAATTCAAATAATTGGTTTCCTTAAATAAATACCTGAAGTGATTAAAATTGATACCATCCCCAAAAGGAATTATGTTCAGGGCAGATATACTCTGCCCTTTTGAAAAGGCAGCACTAAAGACATATAACAGGGGATAAATGGTTATAAGCGCCGTCACAATAAGGAATATATAGATAATTATCTTATTCAGTGTCCTCATCACAATTCACCTTCCTTAAAGGACTTTGTCCTGCTGAAATTGAAAATAGCAAAGGGAGCAAGGATGATAAAGATCATGACTGCCAGGGCTGCACCCATATTATATTTCTGCAGGTTAATCGTCAAATCATAGATCCAGGTAATCAGTATATCTGTACCGCCGGCACTGGTTGTAGCAGAATCGGCTACAACTGGTTTGCCTCCTGTCAGGAAGAATATAGCCCCAAAATTATTTATATTGTGAGTAAAGGACATGACCAGTAAGGGCATTGTTTGGTATATTACTAAAGGAAATGTAATCTTACTAAAGACCTGAAAACTATTTGCTCCGTCAATCCTTGCTGCATCATATATATCCTGGCTGATTGCAGTCATTGAGCCTGTTGTAAGTAACATGAAATATGAATAGCCTGCCCAAAGGTTTATCATCACAACTGTAAACTTGGCCAGCCAGGGATCACTAAGCCAGGGAATTACCTTATCAATTATCCCCAACTTCATCAATGTACGGTTAACAGTCCCGAAACTGCCATTCAGGAGATTCTGCCAGACCAGCATACTGATAACTGATGGAACGGCATAGGGCAGAATAAAGATGCCGCGGAAAACCGGCGCTATCTTAATCTTGCTCTCACGGAGAATTACTGCAATGATAAAGCCTCCAAAAAAACAGGTGGTCGTTGCCAGAAGGGCCCAGACCAGTGTCCAGAGAGAAACACGGCCCAATGCCTTTCCCCAGAGTATATCACCACCAAAAAGGGTTCTGAAATTATCCAGTCCGACCCAGTCCACCACATTATTTGGTGTAATATGGTTTGGGGCTGAGTAGTTGGTAAAGGCTACACAGGCCGAAAAGATCAGGGGAACCAGTACAAAAAATACTACCAATAATAGTGCAGGTAATAATCCAAAAAGGGAAAAGGAACCTGTTGATATATCTGCAAGTGATTCCCTGACATTCTTTCTCCTACCCTTAATCTTGTATTCCTGGTAGCTCTTTCTGGCACTTTTAACTGATATATAATACATAAGGAAAAAAAGCAGGATAAAGATTATAGTTATGATGCCATCAAAAAGCATATAGGTTGAATTATCCCTCTGAAATATAGGCAGATGAGGTTTAGGTGTACCCAGGGTGATTAAATTACTGATGTTTTTAATCACCTTTGGAATTGAGACTAAAAATATTAACTCAATAAGGGCAAAAACAGAACCTTTTAGATAATCCTTTAAATATAGAATATGGGCCAATCCCATAAAAAGCAGGGAGGTATTCCTTACCTTTTTCTCTGTCAGGCTTTCCATATTCATTTTCATGCTATTCCTCCTTTCAAAGTAGAGAAAGGGGATGATAAACATCCCCTGTACTCTTATTTAGCAGCAGCTTTAATTGCTGCATCAACAGCATTCAGCTCAGTCTGGATATCTGCTCCATCCCAAATATTGGCACTGGCGGCATTCATTGAATCCCAGAATCCGCCCATAGCCGGGATTGAAGGCATGGGGAAGGCGTATTCAAGCTGGGTCAGGAAACCTTCAGCATAAGGGCTGTCCACTTCTACATCGATGGACGGTAAGGCACCACCGGTTAGTTCAAATCTTAGTCTCTGCATCTCTTCAGTCAATAAGAATTTGGCAAAATCAGCTGCTTCTTCCGGATGCTTTGAGTAGGCAGAAACAAACATGGCCCTGGTTCCTGAGAAAGAAGCCACCGGATCTCCTCCTTCTGTCATTGCCGGTAAAGGTTTAACACCAAAATTAATTCCGCTATCTGTAAAGTTTTTAATATTCCACGGGCCGGTTATATAGAGGGCAACATTACCGGCAGCAAAAGCACCATCACAATAGGCAGTTGTCAGGTCAGCTGCAGGCACCTTTATAACCTCTCTCAGACCCTGGAAGACCCGCATACCTTCTACGGCTATCTCATTATTAATATTGGTGTTTTCAACATCTGTTCCGTCAGGACCAAATAAGAGATTTGTACCTCCGCCAGTTGTGAATATAATGGTATAATAACCATTACCCACATCCATCAGGAAGGGATGCTTACCCGGCTTATCGAAATTCTTTGCAAATTCCTTCAATTCACTCCAGGTTTTTGGAATATCCTTTTCAGCAATGAGGTCCTTATTGTAAAAAAGGGCATATGTTTCAGCAGAAACAGGATATCCATACATCTTACCATTATAAGTCAGGGCGCTGGCAGTAGAGCTCAGGACCATTTCCCTTACCTTATCCGCATCCACAGTCTCCAGGATATGGCCACCATTAATTAATTCACCTAATTTGTCATGGGGGGCAGCAAACAAATCCGGCCCAATGCCAGCAGGACCGTCCAGGGCAATCTGGCCAGAAGAATCTCCCAGTTCCACGTTTACATATTTAATCTCTACATTGGGGTTTTTCTTCGTATATGCCTCTCCAGCCTGTTTTATAAACTCATCAGGACCTAATGTGGACTCCCAGACAGTCAAAGTAATTTTTTCTGATTTTTTGTCACAGGCCGTCAGGACAAAGAGCATCACGAAAATCATGAAAAACAATGCCAAAACCTTAAACCTTTTCATAATATCGCTCCTCCTAAATAATTTATATTAACTCAACCCACCATAGTGGATTTAGTTGAGTCCACAATATTTATGGTTATAGACCGGGCAGCGTATTTCGGCGAACTCACAGTAACAGTACCGGTACCACCTTTATCCCTGGTCTTCACCCAGAAGGCTGCCTTGCCAGAAATCAGGGAAATCAGGGAAGGGCCAATAAGCTCCAGTTCATCAGATACACTGATTTGCAGTGGTTCAAAACCATACTGGATCAAATTATCATTATTACCCACTTCCTCTACAACCACCCTTGTCGCATCATAAGTATCACCAATGACGAGAAGAGTCTCATCCGGGGTTATCTTCAAATCATATTCCTCAACATTACCCTTAACTATGGTTTTAACCAGTTTACCATCAATATAGCCGTTAAATGTATAGCTGACTTTCTCTCCGCCCCAATTAGCCACATACTTGCCATAAAGGTGCCAGGCCAGCTTTTGCTCCTCCGGGTCACTGATGATAGCACGCTCTTTTTCTGTCAGCTTATCCAGATCACCTTTTCTGGCCAGTGACCTGACAAACCTTTTAATTCTTTCAGCCTCTTCCTGGCTCAAACCTTCCTTCTCAACCAGGACATCCCCAAAAAGGTCAGGTATCCTGATAGGTGGGTGTTTCATATTCGGGAACTCCTCCCGGTCCGGATAAAATTTCCCGATACTCTCCCCATTACGGAGGACCTCCACATAATCACAATTGGTAAAAACATAAACGGAGTCAATAAAGCTGGTATCATATTCACC
>JAAYRT010000040.1 GCA_012518635.1 Halanaerobiaceae bacterium
CTGGAGCCATTTCAGGGGCAGTTTATACTGGAGATTAACCCTGATATAGGTTTTGCCATGATAGACCGTTTGTTCGGCGGGTTAGGTACTGCTGATTTTAGTTCCCGTCCCTTTACAGACATAGAGAAGGTGGTTTTTAAGAAGATTATTAACTGGATACTTGGTGCTTTTCCGGAAGCCTGGGAGAATATTCTCAGGGTCAGGCCCTTGTTAAGGGATATTGAGTCTAACCCTCAATTTACCCAGATTGTGCCTGGTAATGATATGGTAATATTGATTACTTTGGTCTCTAAAATTGGCAGCAGTGAAGGACTTATAAATATTTGTATTCCTTATATCATGATTGAACCCATTGTTGACAGGCTGAATGCCCAACAGTGGTTTGCCAAAACCCGCTTAGAACAAACTACCCGGCACATCAATATTTTGAGAAATAGAATAAAAAGGACTTCACTGGATCTTTATGCTGAATTAGGCAGTGCTGAGTTAACTGTTTCTGAGCTTCTTTATTTACAGCCAGGTGATGTAATCCGCCTGGATAGAAAATCTTCAGATTATGCAGATATCAGGATAGGTAACCGGGTTAAATTTAAAGGGGTACCTGGACAACATAACAAACATCTGGCCATTAAGATAATAGAAGCCATTGAACCAGAAACTATTGATCCAGGAGAGGATGGTGAATTAACTGATGAGTGATGAGAAAAAGAAAAATATATTATCTCAGGAAGAAATAGATGCCCTTTTTAGTACTGGAGAGGAACTGGCAGAAAATGATACAACTGATAATGGAACTGAAAAAAAGTCGCTATCTCCAGATATGGTTGATATATTGGGTGAAATTGGGAATATTGCCATGGGTGCAGCGGCAACAGCACTATATAGTTTGCTAAATCATAAGGTGGAGATAACCACTCCGGATGTCAAAGCATCAACTATCAGGGATATCGCTAATGAGTATGAGAAACCCTGTGTTCTGGTTCAGGTAGAGTATATCGCAGGTATTGAAGGTTTGAATCTCTTAATCATTAAAGAAGAGGATGCGGCTATCATTGCTGACCTGATGATGGGCGGGGATGGTACAGATCCATCCTTTGAACTGGATGATATCCGGCTTAGTGCAATTGCTGAAGCCATGAATCAGATGATGGGTTCAGCAGCTACTTCCATGTCCAGTATTCTAAACGAGGTTGTCAATATATCACCACCGACAGCAAAATATATTGCTTTAAATGACGTAATTGAGGAGGTAAATGGGTTTTTTGGTGAAGATGAAATCCTGGTAGATAATTCTTTTCGCCTTAAAGTAGGAGACCTGATTGATAGCAGTTTCAAGCAAATCTCCAAACTGGATTTTGCCAATAGATTGGTTTCCCGTTTGACGGAAAATGATAATGGTCTCCTGGCCAAGGACTGGAGTATCAGTGATGATATAGTTACTGATATTAAAGAAGAAAAGGCAAAAGTACAGGAAAAACCAGTCTATGAGAGAGGGGAGATCCCGGTGAGTAGCAGCGGGTATGTAACGACGAGCGAACAGGTAGATATTAAAAAGGCTCAGTTTCCCGATTTTGACAATGGCAGATCTGTAGCTCCTTTACCACAGAACATGGCCCTTATTCAGGATGTACCCTTACAGGTGACAGTACAGCTGGGGAAAACCAGAATGTCCATCAGGGATATCCTGGAATTGGGAGAGGGGTCCATTGTGGAACTGGATAAGTTAGCCGGTGAGCCGGTAGATTTACTGGTAAATGGGAAGCTGGTAGCTAAAGGTGAAGTTGTGGTCATTGACGAAAACTTTGGCTTCAGGGTAAAGGATATAGTCAGTCCAGCAGACCGTATCAACAATTTATAAAGACTAAAGGAGACAGAAGATGGAAAACATCGGAGAAGAGCTGGCCAGAGTAGTTTTTTATCTGGTACTGGTCATAGCCTTAATGTATCTTTTCAGCTATTTTTTAAAGCGGTCTATCAGTGGCAAGAGTAGGGGGAGATATATCCAGGTAATAGAACAGGTATATCTGGCACCCAAAAAGAGTCTTGCCCTGGTGAGAGTACATGACCAAATCCTTTTACTCAGTAACTCAGAAACAGAGGTAAAGGTTCTTTTTAGCTGGAAGGAAGAGGATTTTCCGGAACCTGCTGTCCCTGGCAGTGAAGATAGTTTTAAAGCTTATCTAGACAAATTTACAAAAGCTAACAGGCGTGGTAGAGATGAGAAAAAATAAAGCTTATATATATCTTTTATTACTGTTCCTGCTTCTTTTTTCTTCCTTGTCAGTACAAGGAGATGAATTCCGCTTACCGGATATACGTCTGGAAATAGGTACTGGTTCTGAAGAAAGCCAGGGAGAGGATTTTGTACTGGCTTTAAGAATCCTCTTGCTTTTAACAGTATTATCACTGGCTCCGGCAATCCTGATTATGCTGACTTCCTTTACCAGGATCATTGTTGTTTTCTCTTTGATGCGTTCGGCTATGGCGACCAGCAATATGCCTCCAAACCAGGTTTTGATTGGACTGGCCTTATTCCTGACCATTTTTACCATGGCACCGGTCTGGCAGGAAGTAAATTCTGAAGCCATTCAGCCATACCTGGCTGAAGAGATAAATACAGAGATTATGTATGAGAGGGGTCTAGCACCTGTCAGGGAATTCATGTTTAAGCAGACCAGGGAGAAAGACCTGGCTCTATTTGTAGAGTTATCAGGGCTTCCCCGGCCAGGTAACAAGGATGAAGTGCCTACCTATGTATTAATACCTGCTTTTATTATCAGTGAGTTGAAGACAGCTTTTCAGATCGGTTTTATGATATATATTCCTTTTTTAATGATTGACATGATTGTTGCCAGTATCCTGATGTCCATGGGTATGTTGATGTTACCACCGGTTATGATTTCCATACCTTTTAAGATTTTATTATTTATATTGGTAGATGGCTGGTCATTGGTGATTGAGACTTTGGTCAGTACTTTTTAAATGAAAGGTGATTCTCTTGAATATCGATATCGTGATTGACCTCGGCCGTGCTGCCCTGAAAACTATCCTGCTTATCA
>JAAYRT010000041.1 GCA_012518635.1 Halanaerobiaceae bacterium
CTGGACATAGCTATTCCTCCCATAAAATAGTTATGAGAGTCACTGTAAACTTAGAACAGATATTTAGGGTATCAAGTAAAGCCTGTTTTTAGACAGGCAGGTCGCATAAAAAATGAGACAGAAAGAATTGTTCTTCTGCCTCAAATTTCTTTTTCTATAGAACTTTTCTATAGATATAAAGAAATATTTTCCGGTGTTATATCGGGATGTAAAGCAATATTGATTCCACCGGCAATTATCCTGCTTACATCCTGTATCAATTCATCAACCCCTTTGGGAGAGACCACTAACCCACCCATAAAAGGACCCAGGATATTTACCATCATCCTTTTCTTTTCACTTTCCTCCACATGGCGGAATCTTTCTCTTTCTACTTTTGAAAAGATCTCGCCCCTTAACATCTCTTCCATGGCATCATTTACAATGGTAATAGCATGGACTACTGTCGGTACCCCGACAGCGATTACCGGGATATTCATGGTCTCCTGATTGATTGCCGGCCGTACTTTACCTATCCCGGAACCAGGGGCTATTCCTGTATTACTGATCTGGATGGTATTTGCCAGCCTGCTGGTATGGTGTGCAGCCAGTGAGTCGATAGCAATAATTAAATTGGGCTTGACCATCTCCACAACACCCCTGATGATTTCTGCTGTCTGCACCCCTGTCAACCCCAGGACTCCTGGAGATAAAGCACAGACTGGACGTAACCCATTTCTCAATTCGGGAGGAGCCTCCATATAGAGGTGTCTGGTGACCATAAGATGATTTAATACCTGCGGCCCAAGGGCATCCGGAGTTGCATTCCAGTTCCCCAGCCCAACAACAAATATGGTCGGTTCCATATTGGGACTGGGCCTAATCTGGTCAAAATCAATCATCAGGGCCAGTTCCTCTGAAACAATCTCACTCAGCTGATCATGGACCAGCCGGTTCTGGCTTTTAAGGCCTTCAGACTCTATACTGGTATACTTTCCTACCGGCTTGCCAATGGCCTGGGCCCCCTGTTCATTCATCACATTAATTCTGGTGATTTTAGCAACCTCTTTCCTCTCTTCTACAACACTTACACCCTGGATTTCACCACCGGTCCGTTGTACAGCCAATTCATGGGCGTCAATGGCCAGATCATGTGTCTCCAGGGGAAAGGGAACTCCCTGTAGCAGATCTTCTCTATATCCCATCCTCGGACTCCTTTTATCTTAATTCAGTAGGAACAAAGGCATCAACCAGGCCGATTACAAAAGCAGCCAGCAAGGCACCGATTATCGTTACTGATAATCCTTCCACTACAAATTGAGTCAGGTAAATTACAACTGCTGAAGTGATAAAACCAACCAGTCCGCGGCTCTGGGGTGAAATCCGCTCACCAAAGATAGACTCAATGACATAGCCCAGGACAGCAATAACTATTGCTGCTATAAGGGCATTACCAAAACCGACCATACTGAATCCCGGTACTATATAACCGATCCCGATTAAAACCAGGGCAGATACGATGAATCTGACTATCGCTCCCACCATGCCACTCATTGAGCTCACCTCCTGAAGTAAATTGTGTAAATTATCTTTTAGTATTCTATCCAGTCCAGGTTTTTTCTATACAGAACTTGCATTTTTTAAATAGTCATGTTAAAATTAAAATGCTGTAAAAAGATTAGAGTTACTTAGCTAAATTTTCAGCTCTGTAAAGCAAAATGGACCTGGTTTTCCAGATCCTGTTAAGCGTATACCTATAAGGCTGTTAAAGGGGGTGAATTCAGAATGCCAGTAATTAAATCTGCCAAAAAAAGAGTAAAAACCTCTTTAAAGAGAAATGCAAGAAACAGAGAGTGGAAGTCTAAATTAAAGAGCTCCATTAAATCTTTCGAAAGATTGGTTGCTGAAGGCAATGCAGCTGAAGCAAAAAATCAACTGAAAGAAACCATTAAGGTAATTGACACTGCTGCTGGCAAGGGCATCATCCATAAAAATAATGCTGCCCGTAAAAAATCCCGTTTAACCAGGATGTTAAATAATATTGCATAAATACCAGAAATAGTCCCTTCTGCTAAAACATAGCATTAGGGATTTTTGATTTTCAGGCTATAATTGCCATCTCCAGAGCTAATTCTGGATTATAACGTCCGGTAACGATATTGTAATTGGCTTCCAACAAATTTTCCAATAATCCCAGGAGCTCTTCTTCTGTAAACTTATCACTATACTGGTAACATTTCTTTGCCGGATACTGATGGCTTTTTAAAATCCTGGCAATCTCTGTTACTGATTTGCCCTGTTTTTTAAGGACCTTAACAGATAAAAGCAATCTCAATTGCCAGCTCAGGGTACCGAGGATAGCCAGTGGAATGGCACCTCCATCCAGCATCTGTTTCAGTTCCCTGACAGCTGCTGCTTTATTTCCCTGTAAAAGGGCATCTGTTAAATTAAAGACCAGGCTATCCTCCAGTAATTTGTCTTTACTGA
>JAAYRT010000042.1 GCA_012518635.1 Halanaerobiaceae bacterium
AAGTGTTGCAAAAATTATATGAAAATATTTTTTAAACATTATACCTTTAACTCACCCCAATTCACTCCTAATTCCCCATGTCTGTCCATCATCTGCTCCATATCAACTACATAAATAATAGAGTAAATGGAATTAAAATAACTATTATGATATTCAAATAAAACCCAAAAAACTTATTTGCAGATAAAAGGAATTTTTTAAACATACATACCTTCCAATAAATTAGCAAATTTTCTTACATATTTATTATTTTTTAGTTAATTATACCAGAATACAACATGCCTTTCAAGCAATTTATGGCATTTATTGCTATCTACCTACATTAAATGTCTTGTTATTTAAACTCTCTTAAACAGACATTGCCTTCATCAAGTTAACCATCTCTATCAGGGACAGGGCAGCATCAAAACCCTTATTGCCATTCTTGGTACCAGCCCGGGCGATGGCCTGTTCTATATTATCAGTAGTCAGGACAGCAAATATTACAGGCACCCCCGTATCAAGGGCAACCTTGGCTATGCCTTTAGATACCTCTGCAGAGACATATTCAAAATGGGGTGTTTCACCCCTTATTACTGCACCCAGGCAGATTAATCCATCATATCTGCCTGACCTGGCTGCTTTTGAAGCAATAAGGGGTATTTCAAAGGAACCGGGAACCCTTATAATGCTTATATCTTCCTCTTTAACACCATGCCTTCTCAAACCATCAAGAGCACCCTCCAGTAGTTTTTCAGTTATAAAATCATTAAAGCGGCTGACTATTATCCCTGCCCTTATACCATTACCAATCAATTGGCCTTCAATAACATTTCTCATAAATAATTAACTCCTTTCTATAAAAATCAGGATATTAACAAACTTAAGAAAGTAAGATAATTATATAAGAACATTAAGGTAATAAGCTTAATGATCAGATTATATTCAACAAATGTCCCATCCTCTTTTGTTTTACCTCCAGGTAGAACCTGTTTTTCTCATTTGCTTTTATTATTATAGGAATCCGTTCTATTACAGAAAGGCCATACTCCTCAAGCCCTCTTATTTTTTCTGGATTATTTGTTATCAGCCTTATTGAATTCAAACCTAAATCCTTCAGAATCTGGGCAGCCATGCCATAATCCCTCATATCAGCCGGATAACCCAGCACCTCATTGGCCTCAACTGTATCCAGCCCCTGTTCCTGCAGGGCATAGGCTTTAATCTTGTTACTGAGTCCTATCCCCCTGCCCTCCTGGCGCATATATAAAAGGGTCCCTGCCCCAACCCTTTCAATCATCTTTAAAGAACGGGTCAACTGTTCCCCACAATCACAGCGGAGAGAGGAAAAGACATCCCCTGTCAGGCATTCAGAATGCACCCTTACGAGAATCTTTTCTCTCCCCCGTATATCACCTTTAATGAGTGCAAGGTGTTCCCTCTCATCTAAAACATCTAAATAGACAATGATCTTGAATGAACCGTAAACTGTCGGTAGCATGGCTTCAGCAACCCTCTTGACCAGTTTTTCTTTTTTCATCCTGTATTTAATCAAATCCCTTATACTGATGATTTTTAAACAATGGCGATGGGCAAATCTCTCTAAATCTGCCAGTCTGGCCATGGTTCCATCATCATTAATGATCTCACAGATGACTCCTGCCCCCTGGCAGCCGGTAAGTCTGGCCAGGTCAATGGCAGCTTCGGTATGGCCTGGCCTTTTTAATACCCCTCCCTTTTTCCCGGCAAGGGGAAAAACATGGCCCGGCCTCCTGAAATCCTCAGCTGTGCTGGCGGGATCTATCAATTTTTTAATCGTAAGGGCCCTCTCATTGGCAGAAATACCGGTGGTAGTTTCTCTATGATCCACCGAGACAGTAAAGGCTGTTTCATTCAAATCATTATTAAAGGTGACCATGGGAGGGATTAAAAGCCTTTTCAACCTCTCTTCCTCCATGGGAACACAGACCAGGCCCCTGGCCTCTTTTATCATAAAGTTGACAGCCTGTGGGCTTACTTTTTCCGCAACCATTACCAGGTCCCCTTCATTCTCCCTGTCTTCATCATCAACTACTATGACCATTTTCCCCTCTTTAAGCTCTTCCAGGGCTCCCTCAATCTTATCCACCCTTAAAACCCCCTTCAGATAAAACCATTTTCAATCAAAAATTCCCTGTTTATAGTTGTATGATGGGGTACAAACTCTTTATTCCCGAAATAATTTTTCAGGATTTTGTAGACATATTTGCCGAGCAAATCAGTTTCTATATTCAAACTATCCCCTGTCTTTACACAATGTAAATTAGTAGAATTCCAGGTTTCCCTGGTCAGAGAGATGAGGAAAGAATCAGAATAAAGTTCCATTATGGTCAGGCTGACTCCGTTTACTGCTATGGACCCTTTCTCCACCAGATATCTGGTCAGGTCCTCTTTAATCCCGATTTCCACTAAATAAGCATTTCTATTTTTCCTGATACTTTTAACTACTCCAATCCCATCAACATGGCCGGTCACTATATGGCCTCCGAGAAAATCCTTTGCCCTCACTGCCTGCTCCAGATTCAGTAATGCACCGGGCTTTAAATCACCCAGATTACTGGCCTTTAATGTTTCCGGCATAAGTTCAGCATTAAAGCTATTTCCGTTAAAATCTATTACAGTCAGGCAGACCCCATTAACGGCTATGCTATCTCCCTTCTTAATGTCCTGCAAAACCCTCCGGGCAGTAATGGAAAAAAGATAAGTACCTCCTGTCCGGACTACTTCTCTGAGTACCCCGATTTCCTGGACGATTCCGGTGAACAAACACATTACCTCCCTATAAATAGGCTGAGATTAAAATATTATCATCAAAAAAATTATATTGGACATCCCTTAATTTCCATGCTTTTTCAATATCAGCTACACCCTCGCCACTAAATACCCTTATGCCATCATC
>JAAYRT010000043.1 GCA_012518635.1 Halanaerobiaceae bacterium
GAATTTGGCACCAATTTCGTGAGGCAGATGCTGATGGATACCAGACCTACTACCTTTAGTGAGTTGGTAAGGATCAGTGGTCTTTCTCATGGTACAGATGTCTGGCTGAATAATGCCCAGGATTTAATCCGGAATAAGGTGGCCAGATTGTCTGAGGTCATTTCAGTCCGTGATGATATTATGAATTATCTAATCCTGAAAGGGCTGGAGCCGGCCCGTGCCTTTAAGATTATGGAAAGTGTGCGTAGGGGCCGGGGGCTGACTGAGGAAGAGGAAGTATACATGCTGGAGAACAATATACCGGAGTGGTATATTGATTCCTGTAAAAAGATTAAGTATATGTTTCCCAAGGCCCATGCTGCCGCCTATGTTATGATGGCTTTCCGTATCGCCTACTTCAAAGTCCACCATCCTGAGGCCTTTTATGCTACCTATTTTACAGTAAAGGCAGATGACTTTGATGCCAAGATTATCTGCCAGGGCCGGGATTTTGTCCAGGCTGAAAGGCAGAGGCTGGAGGCCAAAGGTAATGACCTGACTGCGAAGGAAAGGAATGTCCTGATTATACTGGAGGTTGTCCTGGAAGCCATGGCCAGGGGAATCAGGTTTACAAGGGTGGATCTCTACCGCTCAGACATCAGGAGATTCCAGATTACTGAGGAAGGGTTGCTGCCTCCATTGATTAGTCTGGAAGGCCTGGGTGAGAGTGCTGCCCAGAACATTGCTGCCAGCAGGGAGGGCTATGAATTTACCTCCATTGAGGACCTGGTAAACAAGACCAGGATAAGCAAGGCAGTTGTTGAAGTGATGAAAGAACACGGTGTATTAAAAGGCCTGCCGGAGAAGAATCAACTTTCCCTCTTTTAAGAAATATAAATACTTGCAAGTATTGAGAGAGTATGGTAGAATTACTATAGAAGTTACAGTATAGAATTTGCGAAGGAGTGGGATAAGTCCCACTCCTTAATTATAATAGGATTTCCTTTTTTATTTCTTCTCTCTAGAAATGAAAATAAAAGAAATTCCGGTAAATAATAAAAATGTATTATCTACATATAATATTCTTCCATAGAATAAGAAAGGGGTATTTTTATGAGCAGGACTGTTGATATAGTGTGGGAGCTGGCTGAGCCTATTGTGGAAGAGGAAGGCCTTGAGCTGGTGGATGTTGAATATGTTAAAGAAGGTCCGGATTATTACCTGCGGGTTTTTATTGATAGGCTTGATGATAATTCTGTCAGCCTGGAAGATTGTGAAATTGTAAGTAATCGTTTAAGTGAAAAACTTGATGAGGTGGATCCCATTGAAGGCAGTTATATCCTGGAGGTTTCATCTCCGGGGGTAGAAAGGCCTTTGAAGAAGATAGAAGATTTTGACCGTTTCCAGGGGAGTCTGGCTTATGTAAAGACCTATGCTCCCATCGATGGGATGAAGGAGTTTACCGGGATTATAGCCGGTAGAGGAGAGGAGAAGGTACAGTTGCAATTAAAAGGTAGTGATGAAATTATAGAGATACCTTATTCAAGCATAGCAACAGCCCGTTTAGCAGTTGAATTTTAATTATTTTTTATCTATCAAGCTTTTAGTAGTGTGGTAATAAGGAGGAATGGGAGAGTGAATCTGGAATTATTAAATGCACTGGATGATATTGTAAAAGAAAAGGGTATTTCTAAAGAAATCTTGCTGGAAGCCATTGAATCTGCTTTGCTTTCTGCTTATAAGAAGGATTATGGATCCAAGGAAAATGTCCGGATCAGTATGCAGAAAGAGACCGGACAGGTACAGATATTTGCCAGAAAAGAAGTAGTGGAAGAGGTAAGGAATGAGGCCCTGGAGATTTCCCTGGAAGAAGCCAGGGCTATTAATACGACCTATGAACCAGGAGATATCGTTGAGATTGAAATTACTCCTGATGATTTTGGACGTATTGCTGCCCAGACGGCCAAGCAGGTTGTGCTGCAGAGAATCCGGGAAGCAGAACGGGATGTCATTTATGAGGAATTTAAAGAAAAAGAAGATGAACTGATTACCGGACTGGTACAGAGGATTCATAATAATAATATCTACATTGACCTGGGGAAAACTGAAGCCTTACTCCCACCGTCAGAACAGATACCTGGTGAGGTATACCAGATTGGTGACCGGATTAAACTCTATGTTGTGGAGGTAAGTGCTGAGACTAAAGGACCCAGGATTCTGGTTTCCAGGACTCATCCAGGCTTGCTAAAAAGGCTTTTTGAAGTTGAGGTTCCGGAGATTTTTGACGGAATCGTAGAAATTAAAAATATTGCCCGGGAGGCAGGAAACAGATCAAAGATTGCTGTGCATTCATATGATGATAATGTGGATCCAGTAGGAGCCTGTGTTGGCCCCAAGGGGATGAGGGTTCAGGCAGTGGTTGACCAATTGAACGGAGAGAAAATCGATATAATTGAATGGAACGAGGATCCGGCAGTTTTTGTTGCCAATGCCCTGAATCCGGCAGAGGTTACCAGGGTAATCATCTATGAAGAGGAAAAGATTGCTGAGGTAATTGTTCCTGATTTTCAATTATCCCTGGCTATAGGGAAGGAAGGACAGAATGCCCGTCTTGCTGCTAAATTGACCAGCTGGAAGGTGGATATAAAGAAAGAATCTGATTATGTAAAAGAGGCTGGAAAAGCAGATGAAACTGTTGGTGAAGAATTAAATGAAGAAGTAGAAGTAAATGAAGAAAGAGAAAGAGCCGGAGAAGGTAATGAAGTGCTGGATGAAACAACTGAACCTGAAAAAGATAGAGAGGATTCAGAGGAAGTTTAAGTAGTAACCTGATTGGGAGGGAGAGCAGATGGCTAAGAAAGTGCCAATCCGTAAATGTGTCGGCTGTGATGAGAGAAAGTCTAAATTTGACCTAATCAGGATTGTTCATAATAGAGATGATAATACAATCAGTATTGATAAAAAAGGTAAGGCTCCCGGCAGGGGTGCCTATATCTGCCCTGATGTAGAATGCCTGCAAAAGGCCAGAAAGACCAACAGGATTGCCAGATCTTTAAAAATATCAATTTCAGATGAAATCTATGAGAATCTAATAAAGGAGATTGATATGATGAAGGATTAATATTTTTTGGAGGTGATATTTATGGCAAAAATACGTGTTTATCAACTTGCCAAAGAAATGGAAATCAGCAGCAGCGAATTACTGGAAATCTTAAATGACCTGGATGTGGATGTTACCAGTCATATGAGTACCATAAAGGAAGAGACGGCAGAATTAGTGAAAGGAATGTTTGCGGAAACAAGGGAAGATACAGAGGAAAAGAAAAAGGATACAGTTGCCAAAAAGGAGAAAATAAGAAAAGGCAGTAAAAAGGATGAGGAAAAAGAAGAAAAAAAGGTAGTTGAAAAGAAAGAAAAGGGCAAAAAGGGTAAAGAGAAAAAAGAGGAGAAAAAGAAAATTAAAACAACAGTTATAGAGATAGAGGCACCCCTGACAGTTAAAGAATATGCTGAGCTTGTCAAAAAGCCAGGTAATGAGATTGTAAAGGCCTTGATGGGTTTAGGATTAATGGCTGGTCTCAATCATTCACTGGATGAAGATACCATAGTCATGTTAAGTGATGAGATAGGGGTTGAGGTTGAACTTAAAGGTAAGGCAAAAGATGAAGAAGATATGGATAAATTCCTTTATGGGCCAGTAGGCCCTGATATTGTTGACAGGGAAGAAGATCTGGAACCTAGGCCGCCTATAGTGACAGTAATGGGTCATGTTGACCATGGTAAAACATCTCTGCTTGACTATATCAGACAATCCCGAGTGGTAGAACGGGAGGCAGGCGGGATTACACAGCATATCGGTGCATATCAGACAACTGTTAATAATAAAAAGATAACCTTTATTGATACACCAGGCCACGAAGCCTTTACAGCCATGAGGGCCAGGGGAGCCCAGGTTACGGATATTGCTATCCTGGTTGTAGCTGCTGATGATGGTGTCATGCCACAGACCATAGAGGCCATAAACCATGCCAAAGCAGCAGATATCCCCATTATCGTTGCCATCAATAAGATGGACCGTCCTGCTGCTCAACCCGATAGGGTCAAACAGCAATTGGCTGAACAAGGATTGATAACAGAAGACTGGGGAGGAGACACTATCTGTGTCCCTATCTCTGCCCTGAAGGGAGAGAATATTGACGAATTACTGGAAATGGTCCTGTTGGTGGCAGAGATGGAGGAGTTAAAAGCCAATCCCAAACGTTATGCTGAGGGAGTTATAATTGAATCAAAACTTGATAAAGGCAGGGGCCCGGTTGCCACTGTATTGATCAGGAATGGTACCATGAAGGTTGGAGATGCCCTGCTGGCCGGTCCGGCCTGCGGCAGGGTCAGGGCCATGTTTGATGATAAGGGTAACCAGGTTAAGGAAGCGACCCCTTCCATGCCAGTTGAGGTATTGGGCTTTGCAGATGTACCCAATGCTGGTGACTATGTACAGGTCCTGGAGGATGAAAGAGAAGCCCGTCAGATAGCTGAAACTAGAAGGCAATATATCCAGGAAAAAAGCCTTAATGCTGATAGCAGGGTTTCCCTGGAAGATCTTTATATGCAGATTCAGCAGGGTGAAATTAAAGAACTGAATGTCATCATCAAAGCTGATGTACAGGGTTCCATTGAAGCGTTGACTGATTCTTTCTTAAAACTTGGTAATGAAGAAGTTTCAGTTAAGATAATCCATAGCGGAGTTGGAGCAATCAGTGAGACTGACGTCAATCTGGCCAGTGCCTCCAATGCAGTTATTATCGGCTTTAATGTAAGGCCTGATTCCATGGCAAGAAAAATAGCCGAGAAGGAAAAAGTGGAGATCAGAACTTACCGGGTCATCTATCAGGCTATCGAAGATCTGAAAGATGCCCTGTCCGGACTTCTTGATCCAGAGTTGAAGGAAGAAGTAATCGGCAGGGCAGAGGTCAGGGATACCTTCAGGATACCTGGTATTGGAGTTGTAGCCGGTTTATATGTTACTGAAGGCATGATCAGTAGAAATGCCCATGTACGGCTCCTGAGGGACGGAGTGGTAATCTATGAAGGCAATATTGCTTCCCTGAAAAGATTTGAAAATGATGTCAGAGAGGTTAAGGAAGGCTTCGAATGTGGTCTTGGTATAGAAGGATATAATGATATCAAGATTGGTGATGAAATGGAAATTTATATAATCAAAGAGATTAAGAGATCTCTATAAAAGATAATAAAACCTGGTAGGTGGTTTAAATGGCAAAGATGCGTGCTGAAAGATTAGCTGAGTTAATTAAAGAGGAAATCAGTAATATAATCTTCAGGGAAGTCAAGGACCCGAGGATAGGTTTTCTCTCCATAACAGATGTGGAGGTAAGCGGGGACCTGCGTAATGCCAATATTTATGTCAGTGTTTATGGTAAGGAGGAAGAACGGAAGTCAACTCTGGAAGGCCTGGAAAAGGCCAAAGGCTTTATCAGAAAATTACTGGGAGAGCGGATTTCTGTCTATCATACACCGGAATTAAATTTCCGTTATGACCAATCTCTGGAGTATGGTGCCTATATAAATAAATTACTGGAAAAAGTAAAAGAAGAGGATGAAAACAAAGGAGATCAATAAAGATGGTTTCACTGGAGCAAATAAGAGAGGAAATGCTAAAGTGGGATAATTTTATCCTGATGGGACACGTGGATCCTGATGGAGATTGTATCGGCTCCCTCTTTGCCCTGAAATGGTATCTGGAATCTATAAACAAATCTTCCCTGGTTTTATTAACAGAAGAACTGGCTGAAAAATATGCAATACTTGGTATTAAAGATAGTGATTACCGGCTCTTTCAGGATTATTCATTGACGGCCAGGGAAGATACCTGTTATATTGCCCTGGATGCAGGGAATTCGGATAGATTGGGTGCCGGGGAAAAATTAGTTGATCGGGTCTTTTTAATCAACATGGACCATCATGTGGATAATCCTCTTTATGGAAAATTAAACTATGTCAATCCAGAAAAAGCAGCAGTAGGTGAAATAATCTATGACCTGATTAAACTGGATGAGGAGTATCAGCTGAATAGAAAGATTGCTACTGCCATTGCCACTGCTATAGTATCTGATACCGGAGCTTTCCGTTACCAGAATACCAGTTCCGGTGTCTTTAGAATCATGGCTGAGTTAATGGAAACAGGTATAGATGTTTACGGAATAAACAGGGCCATGTTTTCAAATTACCATTATAGTGTCCTGAAACTACTGGGCCAGGCCCTTTCTTCCCTGGAAATATCTGCAGATGGAAAGGTTGCCTATCTGCGGGTGGAACAGGGGATGTTAGAGGAGAGCGGGGCGGAAATAAGTGAAAGTTCTGGCCTGGTTAACTATGCCCGGGATATTTACGGGGTAGAGGTAGGGATATCCTTCATCGAAGAGGAAGAAAATATAACCAGGGTCAGTTTTCGCTCCAATGAATACTGTCCAGTTAATGAGGTTGCAGCATATTTTGGAGGCGGAGGCCATCCCCGTGCTGCCGGTTGTACTATTAATAAAGGCATTGATCAGGCAGTGGAGCTGGTCCTGCAAAAGGTGAAGGAATATGTCTGAAATTACTGGTATAGTCAACATCAATAAGCCTGCAGGTCTCACTTCTTATCAGGTTGTAGCTGAAGTAAAGAAAATATTGTCCTGTAAAAAGGCAGGCCATACCGGTACCCTTGATCCTGCAGCAAAGGGAGTTTTACCCGTCTGCCTGGGAAAGGCCACAAAAATAATCCCCTTTATTCCTGAAGAAGAAAAGGAATACCTGGCTACAATCACCCTTGGCCAGACCACCGATACCCTGGATGCAGAAGGAAAAATCCTGGAGGAAAATGAAGGATGGCGGCAGCTGGGTCTGAGGGATATTGAGATGGTTTTGCAGAAATTTATTGGGGATATTGAGCAGATTCCCCCCATGTATTCGGCAGTACACCATGAGGGTATAAGGTTGTACCAGCTGGCCAGGGAAGGTAAAGAGGTGGAGAGGAAGCCCCGCCAGGTTCAAATCAAGGAGCTGGAACTACTGGACGTAGAGCTGCCACAGTTCAAAATACGGGTTTTGTGCTCTCCGGGCACCTATATCAGAACCCTGGCTGCAGATATTGGTGAAGAGCTGCAGGTAGGAGCCCATTTGTCTGAACTGATACGAAGCAAATCGGGACCTTTCAGTATCAATAAGGCTGTCAGCCTGGAAGAGCTGAGAAATACAGGCAGGGAAAATATCTTACCTGCAGATTATCCCTTAAATTATCCCATGCTATACATAAAAGAGGAAGCCCTCAATTTTGCCAGAAATGGTGTGACCTTATACAGGCATAATTTTCGGGAGATACCCGCTGAACTGAGGAAGGATATAAAGAAAGACAGGCTAGTTTCCGTTTATTATGAGGATATCTTGATCTCTATCAGCAAGATATTTTTTAAAGATAATAATCATTTTGAATGTAAACCACTACGGGTTTTAAATATAGAAAGGAGCATTCAGAAATAATTTTCTATCCAATTGTTGCTATGCTAAAAACAGGTGATGCTTTATGGAAGTAATAAAGAGTAGTAATTTTAACAATGTAAATACTGGTCCCATGGTACTTACCATCGGTGTCTTCGATGGATTGCACCTTGGGCATCAAACTATTATCAATAAAGCTAAGGAGATTGGGAAAGAGAAACAGCTCCCTGTCGGTATCTATACCTTTAATCCAAATCCATTGAAGGTATTAAAACCTGCTATTGCTCCCAGGGCAATCCTTTCTACACGGCAGAAGATAGAATTGTTATCCAGTTTAAATCTGGATTATTATCTGGAACAGAAATTTACCCTGGAATTTGCCAGTATTGTATATGAAAAATTTGTCAGGGATTATTTGCTGGAAAAATTTAACATGCTTCATCTGGTGGTTGGAGAGGATTTCAGCCTTGGTTATAAGGGTGAGGGGACTCTGGATAAACTGCAGAAAATAGCTGAAACTGCTGGTTTTGAAATCACCTGTGTGGAAAATATTAAAATAGGGGACAAAAGGGTTTCCAGTACTTTGATCAGGGAATTAATAGAAAAGGGAAGGGTAGAAGAGGTCCCTGAATACCTTGGCAGGTATTACCGTCTGGACGGTAAGGTAGTCAAGGGAAAGGGAAGGGGAAAAACCATGGGTTTTCCTACGGCTAATATGAAGCTTGATGAGGATTATGTCCTGCCTCCAGAAGGTGTTTATGCATCCTATGTACTGTATAAAGGGGAAAAATACCGGGCTGTTGTGAATTTTGGTAATAATCCTACCTTTCCAGGCTCTGATTTTACCATAGAGGCCCATATCATGGATTTCCCTGCCAGGGATATATATTTTGAACATCTTTCCATTGAACTGGTCCAGCGCATCAGGGGAGAGATGACTTTCGAGAGTTCTGATGAATTGGCAGAACAGATTAAAAAAGATATTCTTTACACAGAAAATCTTTTATGTTAAAATTAAAGTGATAAGCCATTAGCTAGGTTTTTGCGTTCCTCCAACGCATTTCTTGGCTTATGGTGTTTAATAAGGATAAGGAGGTGAAGGGTATGTTAACTAAAGAAACTAAAGCAGAAATCATTAAAGAATATCAACTCAAAGAAGGGGATACAGGATCACCAGAGGTTCAGATTGCCCTTTTAACTGCCCGGATTTCTTTGCTTACCGAACATTTAAAGGTCCATAAAAAGGATTACCATTCCCGTAGAGGGTTATTAAAAATGGTAGGTCAGAGAAAAAGGTTATTAAAATATCTTAAGAACAAGGATATTAATCGTTACCGCGAACTAATCTCTCGCTTAGGAATTCGCGGTTAAAGGCGATTAGTAAGAGGATTAAAGAGCGGTTATTACCGCTCTTTCTCTTAATTGTCTACAGCTAAACTTACATATGTTTTCTTGTAATTATTTATGATATAAGCAGAAATGGACATAATAATAAAGTAATAAAGGAGGTTTTTTTTATGTACAAATCCTGGGAAATAGAAGTAGCCGGAAGACCTTTCAGGATTGAAACAGGTAAATTAGCTAAACAGGCCAATGGTGCTGTTCTTATGAGTTATGGAAATACCACTGTACTGGTAACAGCGGCCATGTCCGAACCCCGGGAAGGTATTGATTTTTTTCCATTAATGGTTAACTATGAGGAGAGGGAGTATGCTATTGGTAAAATTCCAGGCAGCATTACCCGCAGGGAGGGTAAACCAAGGGATGTAGCTACACTGGCAGCCCGCCTGATTGACCGCCCCTTACGCCCTCTATTCCCCGATGGTTTCAGACACGATGTGCAGATAATCTGTACAGTGCTTTCGGTCGATGGTGACTGTGAACCTGATGTGCTGGCAATGAATGGTGCTTCAGCAGCCCTGATGCTGTCTGATATACCCTTTGGTGGTCCTATAGCCGGTGTTAAGGTTGGCCTGGTGGATGGAGAATTTATTCTGAATCCTGGAGAAGAAGACAGGGAGAAAAGCCAACTGGATCTTGTAGTGGCCGGTACCAGTGAAGCTGTTCTGATGGTTGAGGCAGGTGCCAATGAGATCCCCGAAGAAAAGATGATAGAAGCTATTGAATTTGCCCATGAAGAGATTAAGAAACTGGTTGCTTTCCAGGAAGAGATTGTGGCAGAAGCAGGTAAGGAGAAAATAACCTTTGAAGTTCCGGAAATTGATCCTGAACTGGTAGCAGAGGTACGAGCCTATGCAACAGATAAAATGGATAAAGCTATCAGGAACTTTGAAAAGTTAACCAGAAACACAGAAATAGATGCAGTTAAGGATGAGACAAAAGAATATTTTAAGGAGAAGTTTGCTGACCTGGAAGATAGTGATGAAAAGATAAAACAGGTCGGTAAAATACTTGATGATATTACCCAGGAACTGGTGCGGAAGATGATTACCGGAGAGGGAATCCGGCCTGATGGCAGAACTCCGGAAGAAATCAGGCCAATATGGTGTGAGGTAGGGGTAATTCCAAGGGTCCATGGGTCAGGTGTTTTCACCAGAGGCCAGACCCAGGTAATGAGTATTGTCACCCTTGGCACTATTTCAGATGAGCAGGTCCTCTTTGGATTAGGTGAAGATGAGACAAAGCGTTATATGCATCACTATAATTTCCCGCCCTTCTGTGTTGGAGAAACAGGTCCCCTTCGTTCACCGGGCAGAAGAGAGATTGGCCATGGTGCTCTGGGAGAAAGAGCCCTGTTACCGATGTTACCATCACAGGAAGAGTTCCCCTATACAATCAGGGTAGTTTCTGAGGTTCTGGAGTCAAATGGTTCCAGTTCCCAGGCCAGTATCTGTGGCAGTACACTTGCTTTGATGGATGCCGGTGTGCCGATTAAGGCTCCTGTTGCCGGTATTGCCATGGGTCTGATTAAGGAAGATGATAAAATCAGCATCCTTTCTGATATCCAGGGTCTGGAGGATTTTTACGGGGACATGGATTTCAAGGTTGCCGGTACCAGTAAGGGTATTACATCAATCCAGATGGATATAAAAATCACCGGTATCTCAAAGGATATCTTGACCAGGGCCCTGGAACAGGCCAGAGCTGGCAGATTATATATCCTTGATGAGATGCTGAAGGTTATCGATAAACCAAGACCAGAACTTTCACCATATGCACCTCTGATGACAACAATGAAAATTGATCCTGAGAAAATCAGATTCGTTATCGGCCCTGGCGGTAAGACCATCAATGGTATTATTGACGAAACTGGAGTTACCATCGATATAGAAGATGATGGGACAGTATATATAATGTCTGATACCCGTGAAGCCGGAGAAAAAGCAGTAAAGATGATCCATGACCTGACCCGTGATGTTGTAGTGGGAGAACTCTATGAGGGTGTAGTAAAAAGAATCATGAATTTTGGTGCCTTTGTGGAATTTTTACCAGGTAAGGAAGGGCTTGTGCACATTTCCCAGCTGGCCGATTATCGTGTAAACAAGGTAGAAGATGTTGTAGAGTTAGGTGATAAGATACCGGTAAAGGTTATAGAAATCGATAGACAGGGTAGGATAAATCTATCCAGAAAAGAGGCCCTTAAAGAAGCAGAGGACAATTAACAAGGGTACAAAAATTTAATAATCTGTAAGTAAAACATAAACTAGCTTCTAGTTTATGTTTTTTTGATTTTATGGGTTTTTTGAAAGGATATGGTATCCGGCTATGGTAATGGAATAAGTCTCGAATTTTAAAGAAATTCGTGTTATAATAAAAGTTAAGTTTCATAAGTTTTACACCTGTAGATATTTGCCTTTTAAATAAAGTCTTGATAGGAGAAAGATAACTGTGGAAATTACTGATCTTATGGAGGAAAATATAATTGAGAGTATAAGAAAAGATATAGCTGATAGTAACGGGCAGGAGGTCTTCATCCTGGGGTTTATTGACCGAGACTCTGGTAAGATTAATGATTATAATCTACTGGCCAGAGGAAATAAGGAGATGGTACCTGCCATTATTAATGATCTGAAACCAGGGACAGTAATCATCCATAATCATCCCTCCGGATTCCTGGAACCATCTGCTGCTGATATCCGGGTTGCCTCCAGGGCCGGTAATAACGGAATTGGGTTTGCAATCATAAATAATCAGCTTGATGAGATCTATGTGGTGGTTGAACCTAAAATACCCAGGGAAGAAGTGGAACTGGATGAAGGAGAGATAATCTCTCTTTTTGAACCCGGTGGTGAACTGGATCAAAAGCTGAAGGACTATGAGTACAGGGAACAACAGATTAAGGTGGTTAAAGCCCTAATTAATTCCTTTAATGAACATAAGAGCTACTTCATTGAAGCCGGTACCGGTACCGGCAAGTCCTTTGCCTACCTTATCCCTGCCCTGTATTGGGCCAATTTTAATGAGCAGCCAGTGGTGGTTTCTACAAACACCATCAATTTACAGGAACAGTTAATAGACAAAGACCTGGTCTTGCTGAAAAAAGTCCTGCCCTTTTCCTTTAAGGCAGTCCTGGTAAAGGGCCGGGGCAATTATGTCTGCAAAAGGAAGCAGAAGAATCTGGAAGATAGGTCTGCTGAACTTTTCCTGGATGAGCCAGATAGACGGCTGGAGTTAATTAAGGTATTAAACTGGCTGGAGGAAACAGGGGTAGGTAGCAGGTCAGATATAAATTTTGTTATCAGCCCGGAAATTTGGGAAGAGTTGGCTTCAGAGAGTGACCTCTGTCTGCGGACCAATTGCCCTTATTTCGATAGCTGTTTTTTTATGGAGGCCAGGAAGGAGATCTTCAGTGCCGATCTTCTGATAGTAAATCACCACCTCTTATTATCAGATGCAGTCCTGAAATATGAAAGTGGTGGAAGCGATACAGGAATATTACCTAAATACAGGCGGCTGATTATAGATGAGGCCCACAATCTGGTAGATACCGCCACGAGCCACCTGGGAAAACCCTTTTATGTTAGCGGGATCACCAAGTATTTTCAGCGCCTCTACCAGAATAAGTTTTCCCTGGTACCCAGGTTACGGGAGAAACTGGCCAAGTTTAAGGATAAGGGAGATTTTTTAAACAGGATTGATAATAAGATTATCCCCCAGATACTGAAAATCAATGACCTAAAGGCAGGATATTTCAATAATTTTAAAAATATTATTACTGATGAGGAGAAGATAATCAGGGTCGATACAGGGTTGAAAGAGAGTCAGGCCTGGCGGGAATTGGAGGAGCATGGTGAAAGGTTTCAGGTAGAATTACAGAAATTAGGGCTTTATCTGAATGAACTATATGAGGAAATCCTGAAACTTGACTCTTCTACCCTTTATGGTTTTGATGAGCTTCTAATGGAACTGGAATCCTTTATAATGAGGGTGCAAATGTTTGCTAATAATCTGGACTTTAATCTGCAGGCTGATGATCCCCAGTATGTTTTCTGGATAGAGAAGAGACAGGAAGAGGTCTACAATCAGGAAAATGCCCCTCTGGATATCTCTGATCTTTTGAATGAACTGCTCTGGGACAGCCTGGATACTCTTGTCCTGACCTCTGCTACACTTTCAATTAATAAAGACTTTAAATTTTTTAAAGAAAGCCTGGGACTGGATAAAAGCGATACCCTGGAAGTTGAATCACCCTTTGATTATGCAAAACAGGCCCGGATGATTATACCTGATGATATACCAGAGGCAAATTCCCCTGAATTTCTGGAAAATATTTTAGATTATCTACAGGAATTACTGATGAAAATTGGCGGAAGAACAATGGTTTTGTTCACAGCATATACTATGTTAAATTATTGTGTCGATAAATTAAATGCCCCCCTGCAGGAAAAGGGCATAAATCTGCTGGCCCAGGGCACCTATCCCCGTAATTATATTCTGGAAAAATTTAAGGAAAATGACCGGCAGATAATCTTCGGCACAGATAGTTTTTGGGAAGGGGTTGATATCAAGGGGGATAGACTGCAATGCCTGATAATCATGCGTCTCCCATTCCCTGTTCCTACTGAGCCGGTAACAGCAGCCCGGATGGAAATGTTAAAAAAAGAAGGAAAAAATCCTTTTATGGAGTATAGTTTACCATGGGCGGTAATTAAATTTAAACAGGGTTTTGGCCGTTTAATCAGATCAAAACAGGATAA
>JAAYRT010000044.1 GCA_012518635.1 Halanaerobiaceae bacterium
ACGTCAATTCCACGGGTCGGCTGGCTGAGAATCAACAGCTCTGGCTCAGAAGAAAACTCCCGGGCAGCAACCACTTTCTGTATATTACCACCTGACAGGGTTTTGATTGTGGCATCAGGCCCGTCACAGGCTATCTGATATTCCTCGATCAATTCCTCTGTTTCCCGGTAATTAAACTTGGTATTCAGGAAGCCCTGCCTGTTATACCCCTTCTGAAAATAACGGTCAGAGATAATATTCTCCACTATTGTCTGTTCTTCTGAGGCACCATAGATCATCCGGTCTTCATGAATCAAGGAAGTATTGGTCAGCCGGATATCCCTGATGGACATGTTGGCAATGGATTTTCCCTTAATACTTACCTCTCCGCTACCGGGGACCAGTAAGCCGGAAAGTATCTCTGACAATTCTGTCTGCCCATTACCTTCCACACCGGCTACACCCAGTATCTCACCCTGTCTGAGATCAAAGGAAACATCCTTCAGGGCTTTTTTGCCAAACTGGTTGGTATAGCTCAAATTCCTTACCCTTAATATAGTCTTCCCCGGATTGGCCTCTTTTTTCTCAATATTTAAATCCACATCCTTGCCCACCATCATCCGGGAAATATCCAGTTCGGTTAAATCATCCACATCGGCGGTCCCTACCACTTCACCTTTTCTCAGGACGGTAATCCGGTCACAGAGCTCCTTTACCTCCCCCAGTTTATGGGAAATAAAGACAATGGTATAACCCTGGTCCCGGAGGTTTTTCAGCTGTTTAAAGAGTTCAGTGGTCTCCTGTGGTGTCAAAACAGCTGTGGGCTCATCCAGCAGGAGAATTTTGGCCCCCCTATACAATATTTTCAGTATTTCCAGTCTCTGTTTCATACCTACAGAAATATCATTAACTACTGCTCTGGCATCAATGGGTAAATTAAAGCGTTCTGCAATCTCTTCAGTTTCCTTTACTGCCCTTCTATAGTCAAAAAGCATCCCTTTCTTCGGTTCCATGCCCAGGACCATGTTTTCAGCCACAGTCAGGGAACCTACCAACATAAAGTGCTGATGGACCATACCGATTCCATATTCCAGGGCATGTAAGGGGTTATCTATATGGACCTCCCGGCCTTCTAATATGATCTGTCCCTGTTCCGGTCTTTCCAGGCCGAATAATACTTTCATCAAGGTCGTCTTTCCGGCTCCATTTTCACCCATCAGGCCATGGATTTCTCCCCTCCTGACAGAGAAGGTAATATCTTTGTTGGCTACAAAACCATTACTGTATATTTTGGTGATATTCTTCATTGCCAGGACGGTATCATCTTTATAGTTCAAAGCCTCCATAAGTGAACTCCTTTCTTTAATTTCCGTGGATATATGACTATATCCACGGAAATTTATTGATGGTCTTTATCGGGAAAAAGGCCTTGCCTCTGCTTTAAATTGTTCTATTTCTTCCTGAGTGGCACCAATAGCAGTACCTACCTCAATCTTACCGGCAGCCAGCTCTTCAGTGATTTCTTCATAACGTTTCAGTACATCTTCTGGAACGATTTTATCGAAATATTCGTTCCTGACCAGGGTAGAGCCGCCTCTGGCGTAGTCATAAATTGTATGTGCTCCCCATTCAATGCTGCCGTCTGCAAAGCTTTCCAGCTCATTCATGGTAATATTGTAGAAGTCCTTAACTGCTGAGGTAACTATATGTTCCGCTGTCCTTGGGTTGGTATCCTTGATGGCCAGGGCAAAGTCATAGTCAACACCTATATTGTAATTATTGGTTTCCCTGGCTGCCTCGGCAACACCCAGGCCGGCAGAACCACACACGGCAAAGACCACATCAGCACCCTGCCTGAACTGTGTCAAGCCTAATTCCTTGGCCCTGGCTGTATCTGTCCAGTTGCCGACAAAGGAATACAATACATTAATCTCACTATTTACATAATTGACACCATCGATATAACCGATTAAGAAATCCTGAATGGCTGTATTCTCTGCTGCCCCTACGAAACCAACAACCTTTTCCTCATTGGCCAGTTCCGCATCAGACTCAGTCAGGAGAGCAGCCAGTACTCCGGCCAGGAAGCCAGGTTCATTTTGTTTGGCCATTACAGACCTGACATTGGGGTATTTACCTCCGCTGAAATCAATCTCACTATCAAACAGGATTATTTTTTGATTGGGGTACCTTTCTGCAGCCTCCATAACTGCCTCCCTCATGTTGTAGAAAGCAGTAACTATCAGATCATATTCCCCGGTACTGGACACATCCCTCATGGTCGGTGCAAACAGGGAAGCATCTGCGTGACACTCAAAGACATTCACCTGTGCTCCAGTTTCCTTGGCAAAATCATTTAAAGCCTCCATGATGATATCACCAATTCCCATCTCACCTAAGGTTCCTGAGTTAACATACATAATCTTGATGGTATCATCATCTTTAGTAGCTGTCCCGCCATCCTTGCTACAGGCAGTTATGATCAGAACCATTACCAGAACCAACATAAACAATACTGACTTTTTCATTTTACCCTTCATTTTTTTCTGTTTCCTCCTTTTAAATTGACACTTTTTAATTTATAATTTAATTAATTAAAAACCGGCAAATTAAACTAAACAATTTTAAACAAGTCTCCCCATTGCCTCCAGGAGGTATTCAACAAATTTCTCCCTGTCCACATCAAAGAGTACCTTGACCTGTCTTTCCTTTTTCTCATTAAAGATTTTCTCCAGATAGCCAATCCTGTCGATAACGGTCATCCCCCTGGTCAACTTCCCGCTCAATTCAATATCTACATGGCATTGCTCTGCTGTGAATATTTCTGGATGGACCAGGGCGGCGATAGCACAGGGATCATGTAAGGTGCAGCCAGGAAAACCCTCTACTTTATAATGGTACTGGCGGTAAAACTCGATCAGTTCACTAACAAAGATGGAAACCTCATTTCCCTGAGCCTTCAGTTTTTCATTTTCTTCATCAGTAACATAGGCCTTCTGGGTAACATCAAGGCCGGCCATTATAATCGGAATTCCGGAATCAAATACTACTTTAGCTGCCTCCGGGTCAACCCAGATGTTATACTCTGCCGCCGGTATCCAGTTGCCATAAGTCCCGCCGCCCATCAGGGAAATCTGCTCAATTTTCTCCTTCAGGTCCGGCCGGATGATAAGTAAACGGGCCAGGTTGGAGAGGGGGCCCAGAGCCACAAGGGTTATCCTTTCCTGAGCTTCCTCGATGGTTTTTATCATCAGTTCAACTGAATTTAATTCTGATTTTTCAAAAGCCTTTTCCGGCAGCTGCGGGCCGTCCAGGCCAGTTTCACCATGTATTAGCCCACCATCATTCAACTCTCCAATCAGGGGCCTGCTGTAACCCTGGCCCACAGGGATATCATAAATCCTGGCTTTAGTTAAAACCTTGATGGCATTATCGGTAACCTTCTCTATGGATTGATTTCCTGCCACCGTGGTGACCGCCTTAACCTCCAGACCCGGGCTGGCCAGGGCCCAAAGTAAAGCTATGGCGTCATCATGTCCTGGGTCACAGTCGATAATAACCGGTATCTTTTTCATCTCATTCCTCCTCTTTTTCTAAGTAATTTTGCCAAATCTGTTTCATGTTTTATACTGGGATTTTGCACATCTTTTTAAAGGTTTCTCCGGCTTAAAGGCTTAAAGCACCTCGGCCAGGACAGGCAAAGAATCCTGGGCCCCTTTCCGGGTTACAGTAACTGCGGCAGCCCTTGTGGCAAATTCGATGGCCTCTGCAGTATCCTTACCCTGGGCCAACATGTAGGTGAAGGCACCGATAAAGGAATCCCCTGCTGCTGTCGTATCCACAGCATTTACTTTCAGGGCCTCGAAATACCTGTACTCAGACTCCGTAACCCAGAGACTGCCCTTCTCACCCAGGGTCACTATTACATTCCGGCAGCCCTTGCCGATTATCTCCCGGCAGGTCTCCACCATATCCTCTTCTGTAACTGTTTTTCCTGCTATGATATTTAGTTCTGACTCATTTGGTAAAAGATATTCCACTCTGGAAAGCATGTCTGTATCAATATCTGCCCTGGCTGGAGCCGGGTTGAAGATAACCTTCACCTTGTTTTCATGACAGATATCCATGGTGTATTTGACTACTTCAAGGGGAATCTCCAGTTGCAGCACACAATAACTGGCAGATTTGATCAGATCTATATTCCTATCTATATCTTCCTTCCCTATCTGATAATTTGCACCAGAATGCACTATAATATTATTATCACCATTTTCAGCTACACTAATTATTGCTATTCCTGTCGGTGCATCTTCCTTGACTATCATCCCCTCCACACCGACCTTTTCCTTTTTCAATCCTTCGATAATATTCATCCCATTCTCATCGTTGCCGACAGCTCCAATCATCTCTACATTCCCGCCTAAACGGGCAATGGCTACTGCCTGGTTGGCCCCCTTGCCGCCCTTAAACAGGCTCATCCCCGTGGCAATTATAGTCTCTCCCACGGCCGGAATATGAGGAACAGAAAGATTGGTATCCATATTCAAACTACCGACAACAACTACCCTGTCCACTGTCAAACCGCCTCCTTTTGGAATACATTTTTCGTGACACTACTTATACTCTTTCAAATAGGCTGAATATTTATGATATCGGTAACGTTTCCGATGATGGGTAAAATATTCCAGCTCAATGTATAGTTTTAACAGAACTTCTTTCTATTAAACTGGTATTTACAACAATAAGTCCTTCCTTATTTTTCTTGCCCTTGATGATATCTATCAGGAGACTTGCTGCTACCTTGCCTATCTTATAAATAGGCTGCTGCATGGTCGTCAGGGCAGGACTGACCAGGGAAGCCAGTGTAAAATCATCATGGCCTATGATGGATATATCTTCAGGTATCTTCAGGCCGGCAGCGTAAATTGCCCTATAGGCACCCAGGGCCATCATGTCATTACCGGCAAAGACCGCTGTCAGGTCCTTATTCCTCTCCAGTATCTCCTTCATGGCCAGATAACCTGATTCCTGGCTGAAATCTCCTTCCATGACCAGTTCTTCATCTATCTCAATACCATACTCCTGCAGGGCCTTTCTATATCCCTCAGCCCGGCGGATACCGGTATTTGTGTCAAGGGCACCTGTTATATGGGCTATCCTCCGGTGCCCTTTTTTGATTAGATACTCTGTGGCTTCATAGCCGGATAGAATATTATCTATTATAACAGAAGGTATTTGACTATCATCTACCAGCCTGTCTATCTGTACTATGGGTAAACCTGCCTTTCCCAGGGCCAGGACTTCATCTTTGCTGTCATGGGAAAAAGCACCGATCAAACCATCAACCTGTTTGGATCTCAATAAATCGATACTTTCCTTTTCCCGGTCCTTATCATTATCTGTATTGCAGAAAATGACCGAGTAACCGTATTCCCGCAGTTCATCCTCAATGGCCTTAGCTATTTCCGCAAAAAAGGCGTTGCTGATATCAGGAACTATCAAGCCGATGGTATAGGTCTTATTCATCACCAATCCCCTGGCAATGCTATTAGGATTGTAGTTCAACCTATCTATTATTTTCAGGACTTTTTCCCTGGTCTTATCACTTACATCTGCCTTATTATTCAAGACCCTTGAAACTGTGGTTACAGAAACCCCGGCTTCACGGGCTATATCCTTAATTGTTACTCTCATTTCCCATCACCTTAATTTCCTAACATTTTTCCCCAACATTGAAAACGTTACCGTTAACGTTTTCATTTTTATTATAAAATTTTTCTTTTCTGCTGGCAAGGGCCAAATTTACCGGATTTTTAGGTTTTATATTTCTTTTTCGCAGTTTTTAGCCCTTTTTAGTCATAATGCTAAATATTAAGAAAATTTATAATCAACTGCCCTTTTAATCCTACCCAGCCCTTCCTCCAGCAGGAAACGGGGACAGGCTATATTCAACCGCATGAATCCCTCGCCGCCCTTGCCAAAGCTTATCCCCGGATTCAGGGCTACCCGGGCTTCCTCTACAAAAAATCTCTTCAATTCCCTGTCATCCAGGCCCAGTCCCCGGCAATCCAGCCATAAGAGATAGGTCCCCTCCGGTTTCCGTACCCTTATACCGGGGATTTCTGTATTGATAAATTCCACTGCATAATCCCGGTTTTCCTCCAGGTAGCAGAGCTGGCCCTCCAGCCACTCCTCTCCCCGGTTATAGGCAGCCTCCATGGCAGTATAACCCAGGACATTCCCCCCTATGACCAGGCCTGCCATAGCCCTGCGGAAGGCCTCCCTTAGCTCCCTGTCCGGGATAATGGTCACTGAAGCAGTCAGGCCGGCCAGGTTGAAGGTCTTACTGGGTGCAATCATGGTGATAGTCTTCCTGGCCACCTCCTCCGAAAGAGAAGCCAGGCTTATGTGATTATTTTCACTATATATTAGATCCCCATGAATCTCATCAGAGATTATCAGCAGATTATATTTCAAGGCCAGTTCAGCCAGCCTTTCCAGCTCTACCCTGCTCCAGACCCGGCCGACAGGGTTATGGGGACTGCAGAAGAGCAATACATTTGCAGGATAGCTTTCTCCGCCTCTCCTGCCGCCGGCCTCCTTCCTGGTATCTCCTACTCCGCCTGGAGCAACCGGCCGGCCAGCTAGAACCCTGAGCCTCTCCTCCAGGTCCTGAAAATCTATCCTGTAGCAGCCTTCTTCCTCAAGGAGCTGGTTTTCCACCAGCCTGGCCCCGCTTTTCTCTACAGCAGCAAAGAAGGGATAATATACTGGAGGCTGTACCACCACATTCCCTCCCGGGCCGGTAAAGGCCTGCAGGGCTGTATTGATGGCCGGTACCACTCCAGAGGTGTAGACCAGCCATTCCCGCCTGATCTCCCACTTATATCTCCTTTTTACCCAGTCCACCACTGCCTCATCCAGTTTCTCACCAGGTACTGTATAGCCAAAGATACCGTGTTCTATCCTTTTTTTCAGTGCTTCCATGACTGCCGCCGGAACAGGCCAGTCAGAATCCGCTACCCACAGGGGTAATATATCTTCCCGGCCAAAGGTTTCTTTCAGCCCGTCCCACTTGACCGAATTGGTATTCCTTCTCTCCACATACTCTGCAAATCTTTTATCCATAACTCCGACCTCTTCTCCTTATCCCTATTATTCTCCTGTTATTCCTATTATAAATCATTTTACAAAATATACAAACTTATAACAAATATTTGCCGTAAAAACAGAAAATCCTGCAAAAGGTATAAAAAAAGAGGACCGTCTTTTTCAAGACAGTCCCCTCTCTATATTTATTGCCAGAGCAATTTATTCTTCTTGCTCATAGGCAGCAGCCAGGCGCTTATAGGACTCGTGTCTGGCCCTGGAATCTGCCTCTGCCTTCACGAAGTATTCCTGAGCAACTTCTGGGAAGGTTTTCTCCAGTGCTGTATAGCGAACTTCACTTCTCAGGAAGTCCTGGAAGGATCCGCCTGGTTCCTTGGAATCCAGGCTGAATGGATTCTCGCCCTTTTCGGCCAGCTCTGGATTATACCTGTACAGGTGCCAGTAACCGGCTCCGACAGCCTCTTTCTGCTGGGCCATCATCCGGGTCAGGCCGCCTCTGATACCATGGTTGATACATGGTGAATAGGCGATGATCAGGGATGGTCCAGGATAGGCTTCTGCTTCCTTGATGGCCCTGATAGCCTGGTTCATATCTGCTCCCAGGGAAATCTGGGCTACATAGACATAACCGTAGGACATGGCCATCATACCAAGGTCTTTCTTCCTGATCCTCTTACCGGAGGCAGCAAACTTGGCTACAGCAGCGGTTGGAGTAGACTTGGAAGCCTGACCACCGGTATTGGAGTAAACCTCTGTGTCAAAGACCAGTACGTTTACATCTGCACCGGAAGCCAGAACATGGTCCAGTCCGCCGAAACCGATGTCATAGGCCCAGCCGTCTCCACCAAGGATCCACTGGGATTTCTTGACCAGGTATTCTTTGTTTCTCAGGATTTCAGCTACATCCTCGCTCTGGTCAGCATATTTCTCCAGAACAGGGATTAACTTCAGGGTAGCTTCTTTGGATTCTTCGCCTTTATCCTTGTTATCCAGCCAGTTCTGCAGGGCTTCATTCAGGTCTGCACCTAAGTTAGCCTCAATGGCAGTTCTGGCCCTATCGGCAAGACGATCTCTGTTTTGTTCCATACCCAGGAGCATACCATAACCGAACTCGGCATTGTCCTCAAAGAGGGAGTTAGCCCAGGCAGGACCATGGCCGTCCTTATTGGTTGTATATGGTGTGCTTGGAGCAGAACCACCCCAGATGGAGGAACAACCAGTAGCATTGGCAATAACCATTCTGTCACCGAACAACTGGGTAATTAGCTTGGCATATGGTGTCTCGCCACAACCGGCACAGGCACCGGAGAACTCCAGTAAGGGCTGACAGAACTGGCTGCCCTTGATGGTAAATTTATTCATCAGGTCATCTTTTACAGTTACATTATTAATGGCATATTCCCAATTGTATCTTTCTTTTTCTACCTGTGTAGCATTTGGCTTCATGACCAGGGCCTTTTCTTTGGCTGGACATACCTCTGCACAAACACCACAACCGGTACAATCAAGTGGGGAGACCTGAATTCTATATTCTAATCCTTCAAATTGCTTTCCAACAGCCTTCTTGGTAACAAAACCTTCCGGAGCATTCTGCAGCTCTTCTTCGTTGACCAGGAAGGGTCTGATTACCGCATGTGGACAGGCCAGGGCACACTGGTTACACTGGATACAGTTGTCAACCTGCCACTCCGGGATATTGATAGCAATATTACGTTTCTCGTAAGCAGCTGTTCCCGGTGGGAAGTGTCCGTCTTCACGGCCCACAAAGGCACTTACCGGTAAGCTGTCACCCTTCTGCTTGGCAATTGGCTCCAGGATATTCTTGATGAATTCTGGACGGTCATCTTCCTGGGTAGCAGCAGCTTCGGTTTCAGCATTGGCCCACTCAGCAGGAACATCAACTTTCTGCAGGGCTTCCAGTGCTGCATCTACAGCCTGCCAGTTCATTTCTACAATCTTATCTCCTCTATGGCCATAGTTTTCCTTGATGGCTTCCTTCAGGTATTTGATTGCTTCATCTACAGGCAGGATATTGGCCAGTTTAAAGAAGACAGTCTGCATGACCATGTTGATTCTGCGGCCAAGTCCAACCCTTTGAGCGATATCAAAAGCATTGATGATATAGAAATTGATATTCTTTTCTGCCAGGTATTTCTTCATGCTGGCTGGTAACTTTTCATCTAATTCTTCCTTGCTCCAGGTACAGTTCAGAACAAAGGTACCGCCATCTTTTAAGCCTTCAATAAGATCAAACTGATTTACATAAGCCTCATTATGGCAGGCAATATAATCAGCTTCATCAATCAGGTATGTTGACTTAATGGGTTTGTCACCAAAACGCAGATGGGATACAGTAACTCCACCGGACTTCTTGGAGTCATAGGAGAAGTAACCCTGGGCATATTTATCGGTATTATCACCGATGATCTTGATTGCACTCTGGTTAGCACCAACAGTACCATCAGAACCCAGACCCCAGAACTTACAGGAAACTGTTCCTTCTGGAATTGTGTTAATACTTTCTTTTACTTCCAGTGATGTAAAGGTTACATCATCAACAATACCTACAGTAAAGTTGTTCTTTGGCTCAGCAGCCATCAGGTTATCAAATACAGCCTTGATATGGCTTGGATTGGTATCCTTGGAGCTTAAGCCGTATCTTCCGCCAATAATCAATGGGGCATCATCTTTATCATAGAAGAGGCTTCTTACGTCCTGATATAAAGGCTCTCCTACTGCACCAGGCTCCTTGGTCCTGTCAAGCACAGCAATCCTCTTAACTGTCTTTGGCAGAACATCCAGGAAGTGCTTTTCGGAGAATGGACGATACAGACGGACCTTAACCAGTCCAACCTTTTCGCCTCTGTTGACCAGATATTCTACAGTCTCATCAATGGTTTCGATTACTGAACCCATTGCTACTATCACATATTCGGCATCCTCTGCACCTACATAGTCAAAGGGACGATACTCTCTACCGGTTAATTTAGTGATTTCTTTCATATATTCTTCTACGATACCAGGTACAGCATCATAGAACTTGTTAGAAGCTTCACGGGCCTGGAAGAATATATCTGGATTCTGAGCAGTACCTCTGGTTACAGGACGCTCAGGATTCAAGGCATTGCTTCTAAATTCTTCAAGAGCTTCATAATCAACTAATTTGGCCAGATCATCATATTCCAGAACTTCAATCTTCTGGATCTCATGTGATGTTCTGAAACCATCAAAGAAGTGTAAAAAAGGTACACGGGACTTAATAGCTGACAAATGGGCCACTGCAGCCAGGTCCATAACTTCCTGTACACTACCGGAAGCCAGTAAGGCAAAACCTGTCTGGCGGGCAGCCATAACGTCAGAATGATCACCAAAAATTGATAGGGCATGTGTTGCTATAGTACGGGCTGAAACGTGAAATACACCTGGTAGTAATTCGCCGGCAATTTTATACATATTGGGAATCATTAAGAGCAAGCCCTGTGAAGCAGTAAAGGTCGTAGTCAGGGCACCTGTGGCCAGAGCACCATGAACTGTTCCTGCTGCTCCTGCTTCTGACTGCATCTCTGTCAGTTTGACTCTCTGTCCGAAAATATTCTTGCGACCATGTGCACTCCAGGCATCTACATATTCTGCCATAGTAGATGAAGGAGTGATTGGATAGATCGCGGCTACATCTGTAAAGGCATAAGCTACATGGGCGGCTGCGGCGTTTCCATCCATGGTCTTCATTACTTTAGCCATTATGTATCTTCCCCCTATATATTAAATTGTTATTTTTTTCTCCAGTTACAGTATAAC
>JAAYRT010000045.1 GCA_012518635.1 Halanaerobiaceae bacterium
GGTTTTATGCCCTTTTCTGTTTGACTTTAGGCCTGAGAAAACATATAATTATTGTTGATATAAGCAGGAAAATGGGTATTATAAGAATAAATTATAGGGATAGATATAATACTGGTAAACCATGGAGAGACATACCGGGGAGGAGGTCAAGAGATTGCCGGATAAAGCTGTCAGAGAGAGGATTGAAAAACTACGGGAAGAAATCCGTTATCATGAATACCGATATTATGTACTGGACTCACCGGAGATTTCAGACGCAGAGTTTGACCAGTTGATGCAGGAACTGGAGAAGCTGGAGAAAGAATACCCGGAACTCATAACAGTGGATTCGCCGACCCAGAGGGTAGGGGGAGAACCCCTGGATGCCTTTGAGAAGATAGAGCATAGTGTACCCATGTTGAGCCTGAGCAATGCCTTCAGTGAAGGTGACCTGCGGGATTTTGTAGAGCGGGTTTATAGACTGGCGGGCAGAAGGAATCTGGATTTCCTGGTTGAGCATAAGATTGACGGCCTGACTGCTGTTTTAAGATACGAGGAAGGTGTTCTGGCCCTTGCCGCCACCAGGGGCAATGGGATTGTAGGGGAAGTGGTTACGGAGAATATCAGGACTATCCATTCTGTACCGTTGAGACTGGCTGAACCCCTGACCATGGAGGTGAGGGGGGAGGTCTATATCAGTAAAGAGGATTTTCAGCGGATTAATGAGGAAAGGCTGGAACAGGGTGAGGAACCCTTTGCCAATCCCCGGAATGCGGCTGCCGGTTCCGTCCGCCAGCTGGATCCCAGGGTAGCAGCCTCCCGCTCTCTGTCCATGCAGGTCTATGACCTGGTCAATCTGGAGGGAAGGGAGATCAGGACAGATACAGAGGCCCTGGAATTGTTGCAGAAACTGGGCTTTAAGGCTAACTGGTACCGGAGCTGCAGTACTATAGAAGAACTTATCGAGGTCTGTAAGGAGTGGACGGCAAAACGGGATGAGCTCCCCTTTGAGATAGACGGGCTGGTGATTAAGGTAAATGAGCTGGCTCTAAGGGAGCAAATGGGAGCTACAGCAAAGAGCCCCCGCTGGGCCATTGCCTATAAGTTCCCCGCCCAGCAAAAAACCAGTATAGTGAAGGATATTGTCATCACTGTGGGCCGTACCGGTGCCCTGACACCGACAGCCATACTGGAACCTGTCCATATTTCCGGTTCCACGGTAAGCCGGGCTACATTACATAATGAAGATGAGATAAGGAGGAAGGATATCCGTATCGGTGACCATGTCCTGGTCCAGAAGGCCGGTGATGTGATACCCGAGGTTGTAAAGGTAATCAAGGAGAAGAGGGATGGCAGTGAGCGGGCCTTCCAGATGCCGGACCGTTGTCCTGTCTGTGGTGGAGAGGCTGTCCGGGAGGCGGGTGAGGCTGTTCTCCGCTGCAGCAATGTTGCCGGCTGCCCGGCCCAATTACGGGAGGGAATCCTCCATTTTATCTCCCGGGATGCCATGAACATTGAGGGGGTCGGGCCGGCACTGGTGGATCAATTGCTGGAAAAGGGCCTGTTGAAGGATTATGCTGATTTATATGCTCTGAAGGAGGAAGACCTGCTGCCCCTGGAGAGGATGGGCAAGAAGTCTGCCGGCAATGTTTTACGGGCCATTGAGGCCAGTAAGGAGCGGCCTTTACACAGCCTTATCTTTGCCCTGGGTATCAGGCATGTAGGGGCAGGAGTGGCCAGGGTACTGGCCGGAGTTTATAAATCCATTGATGAACTGGCCGGGGCCAGGCGGGAAGAACTGGAGGCCATTGATGAGATCGGTCCTGCCATAGCAGGCAGTATAGAAAACTTCTTCCGGGAAGAACGGAACCTGGAAGTTATCAGGAAATTAGGGGATCATGGTGTGAAATTGTCTGCTGAGGGTGAAGAGGAAGCAACCGCTCTCCTGGAGGGGATTGCCGGCAAGAGGTTTGTCTTTACTGGAACCCTACAAAAATTTACCAGGAAAGAGGCTGGTGAGAAGGTCCTGGCTGCCGGTGGGAAGGTCAGCTCAGCAGTGAGCAAGAATACTGATTACCTGGTAGCCGGTGAGGGCGGCGGTTCCAAGTTGGACAGGGCCAGGGAACTGGGAGTTACGGTACTCACTGAAGAAGAATTCCTGGAGCTCTTTAAATAAGATATACAGGTCCAGTTATAGGATACCCAGTTTAAGAGTGGAAAGGATCTTATAAATTTAAATGATTAGATATAAATTTAATTGATTAGAGTAGAAAAGGGGTGAATATATGTTGGAGAAGAAGGATATAGAAAGGCTTGCTGACATGGCCAGCATGAAGATCAGTGCCAGTGAGGCAGATAAATTTGCAGGCCAGTTAAATGAGATCCTGCAATATGTGGAGAAAATAAAGGAAGTGGATACAGAGGGCGTAATGCCTACCCTATATCCTGTTTCCCTGGAGAATGTCTTCCGGGAGGACAAGGTGGAGCCTTCCCTGGCCAGGGAGAAGGTACTGGCCAATGCGCCGGAGGAAAAGGACGGCCAGTTCAGGGTACCGAGGATAATGGGTGAATAGTGAAAAAGAGAAGGAGGTAAATTGTCTTGGAATTATGTGACTTGACCATACATGAATTAAGGGAAAAGCTTGAGACTAATGAAGTCACTGCTGAAGAAGTACTGGACAGTTTTCTCCGGCGGATTGAGGCTGTGGAAGAAAAGGTCAGGGCCTATGTGACCATCACAGCTGATGAAGCCAGGGAGAGGGTCAGCGGTGAATTGAAGGGAAGCCTGGCGGGTATACCGCTGGCTGTCAAGGATAATATTTCTACAGAGGGAATCAGGACCACCTCTTCATCGAAGATGCTGGAAAATTATATCCCTCCCTATAATGCCACAGTTGTGGAGAAATTAGATGAGGCGGGAGCAGTGATTCTGGGTAAGACCAATATGGATGAATTTGCCATGGGGGGCACAACTGGGTTTTCTGCCTTCCATGAAACCCGTAACCCCTGGAAGTTGGAACATGTCCCCGGCGGTTCCAGCGGCGGTTCAGCTGCAGCAGTGGCTGCAGGCGAGGCTGCTGCGGCCCTGGGCTCAGATACAGGCGGTTCCATACGGCAGCCGGCTGCCTTCTGCGGCCTGGTTGGCCTGAAACCTACCTATGGCACTGTGTCCAGATACGGCCTGCTGGCCTATGCCGGCTCTCTGGATCAGATTGGCCCCATCACCAGGGATATAGAGGATGCTGCCCTGCTCCTGAACGTGATTTCCGGGCATGACTCCAGGGATTCCAGCTCTGTTAGACAGGAACAGACTGATTATACTGCTTTCCTGCAGGAGGATCTTTCTGGAATGAGGATTGCCTTACCGAAGGAGTATTATGAGCTGGATTATAATCCAGAGGTGAAGGAGAGTGTCCTGGCTGCTGTCAAGAAGATGGAGGCAGAAGGGGCCATAGTGGAAGAGGTCAGCCTGCCCAGTATCGAATATTCTGTAGCCATCTATTACATACTTGCTACTGGAGAGGCCAGTTCAAGCCTGGCCCGCTATGACGGGGTTCGTTATGGCTACCGCAGCAAAGAGGCGGCCAATGTTACAGAGATGTTTAAGAATACCCGCAGTGAGGCCTTTGGAGAAGAGGTAAAGAGGCGTATCCTCTTTGGTACCCATGTTCTGAGTGCCGGTTCCTATGAGGAATATTATGTAAAGGCCCAGAAGATAAGGACCTTGCTGATA
>JAAYRT010000168.1 GCA_012518635.1 Halanaerobiaceae bacterium
AAGAACAAGAGGGGATTTTATGGCAAGTGAGAGTCAAATAGAAAAGAAATTACGAGATGAGATAAAGAAGAATGGCGGCTTAGCTTTAAAATTCGTAAGTCCAGGATGCAGAGGTGTACCTGATAGATTAGTTTTTATGCCAAACGGGCGGATCTATTTAGTAGAGTTAAAAGCATCGGGGCAAAAACTAAGACCACTGCAAAAACATATGAGAAAAAAGTTCATTGATCTAGGTTTCAAATATTATGTCATTGATAGTTACAAAGCAATAGAGGTGTTTATAAGTGAAATTCTATCCACATAATTATCAAGAATGTGCAATAGAAAAAATCATAGAAAATCCCGCATGTGCGTTATTTTTAGACATGGGTTTAGGCAAGACAGTTATTACTCTGACTGCGATTAATGAACTTATGTATAACTACTTTGAAGTTAATAAGGTATTAGTTATAGCACCATTGAGAGTAGCAAAAATGACTTGGAGTCAAGAGCTGGAGAAATGGGATCATCTTAAATATTTAACCATGTCAAAAGTATTAGGTACAAAACAACAAAGATTAGACGCACTAAAAAAAGATGCTGATATTTATGTCATCAATCGAGAAAACACTGAATGGCTGATAAATCTCTATGGAAAATCATGGCCTTTTGACATGGTAGTAATAGATGAGCTATCCAGCTTTAAATCTAACCGATCTAGACGATTTAAAGCACTCAGGAAAGTAAGGCCTTTGATAAAACGAATAGTCGGACTTACTGGAACACCAACACCTAACGGATTAATAGATTTATGGCCACAGATGTATCTTCTGGATCGGGGAGAACGTCTAGGCAAAACCATTACAAGTTATAGGGAAAAGTATTTTATTCCAGGTAGAAGAAATTGGCAGACAGGAGTTGTGTATGAATATATTCTTAAACCGGGAGCTGAGGAACAGATATACGAAAAAATTTCTGACATCTGTGTAAGTATGAAAGCAGAAGATTATCTAGAGGTTCCTGAGCTAATAGAGATTCCAGTGGAAATTGAATTAGAGACTAAAGATTATCAAAGATATAAGAAATTTGAAAGGGATCTATTACTACCGGTATCTGAAGATGAAAATATTGAAGCATTATCCGCTGCAGCGTTATCTAATAAATTATTACAGATGGCCAATGGCGCAATTTATGATGATGAGAAAAATGTGCATGTAATACATGATGAAAAATTAAAAGCTTTAGAAGAGATTATTGAAGCAGCTAACGGAAAACCAGTAATAGTATATTACAACTATAAACATGACCTAGAAAGGATCCAGAAACATTTTAAAGAGACTAGAACTATAAAGGATGAAAAAGATATTAAAGACTGGAACCAAGGTAAGATCCCAATATTGTTGTTGCATCCTGCCAGTGCGGGACATGGGCTGAATCTACAAGAGGGAGGAAACATTATTGTGTGGTTTGGCCTGAATTGGAGCTTAGAGCTATTCCAGCAAGCTAATGCAAGATTACACAGACAAGGCCAGACTAGCAAGGTGAGTTGCTATCTACTAGTTACTAAAGGAACCATTGATGAGGATGTAATAAGGGCTATAAACAGTAAGGCGAAAGGACAGGAAGCTTTATTGGAAGCGGTTAAGGCGAGGATAAAAGAATATCAAGATGAGGAGGCCGCTGGTTTGAAAAGGTAAAAACTTAAGACAGGAAGAGCTGTTAAGAAAACTAAAAGCTGAATTACTGAAGTAAAGGGGAGAGAAGTATGACTAAATACGAAAAGCATCTAAAGATATGTGAAAAATTAAATGAGATATATGTAAACAAAAATCACGATTATGGCGACAGTTTCGGGGATACTTTCAGAAAGTTGGGTATCATTTCTGCAGTTACCCGGATTACTGATAAAACTAACCGGCTTCAGTCTTTGTGTAGAAAGCAGCAAAAGGTAAATGATGAGTCTATCAGAGATACACTGATGGACCTGGCCAATTATGCTATTATGACAATCATCGAGCTTGATGAGGAAAAGGAGAGGATAAAATGACGTTTGAAGAATATCAGAGATTGGCACAGAGGACAAGCAGTGGAAAAATGCAGTTAATTGAGAAAATCGAGAATGGCCTCATGGGCCTTAATGGTGAGTCAGGAGAGGCTATAGATGTTCTAAAGAAGCATAAGTTTCAGGGACACAGCTTAGACCGAAATAAAATCATAGAAGAACTGGGGGATGTACTCTGGTATATCGCAGAAACTTGCGAAGGGTTAGGGGTTCCGATGGAAAAAGTGGCCGGGTTTAATATAGAAAAATTAAAAAACCGATATCCGGACGGCTTCAGTTCAGAACGTTCTATAAACAGAAAAGAGGAGGGGTAAAAATGGGTGCCGGTAGAGGTCCTAAATATAACGCCAGCGGGCTTCCAGACCCGACAGCTTATTTAGCTTTAAGGCCGATTATTAAAAAAGACCGGGAATTAGAAAAAAGAGCAAACCGCTTAATAAGAGCTTTAAAAATTATGATAGAGTTGGCAGGTTTTGAGTTAGTAGAGAGGATCATTATCCGGGATAAAGAGACAAGGAGGGTATTCAAATGACAGCAAAGCAATACCTTAGACAAGTGAAGCGGTTGGACAATATCATAAATGCCAAACTGGAGCAAATAGAAAAACTCCGGGCTATGAGTATCAATATTTCTAGAGTGATGAGCGCGGATAATATCCGTTCTCAGGAAAACCGGTCTAAGATTGAAAAAATACTTGTCAAGATAATAGACCTTGAAAGAGAGGTAACCACCGATATAGATAGGCTGGTAGACCTCAAGAAAGAGATTATGCAGAAGATAGATGCGATGGAAGATAATAACTACAAGGTACTGTTAACTTTACGATACTTAAACTTTAAAACCTGGGAAGAGATAGCGGTAGAAATGGATTATACTTTTCAGTGGGTACATCAACTGCATAAGAGAGCGCTGATAGAATTTGAGAAAAAATATTTTAGCGGAGTTGATAGTAATTGATTGTAATTGATATAAAGATTATGGTATTATTATAATAGCGATATTTGGTATATATCATATAGGCAAGACCTGAGACGGGTCGTATAGGTGTCGAGAGCGTGGGAAAAGGTGGACCAGATACCGCGCGCTAACTGGGTATCTGTCTAGTCAGAATTCAGGACAGATATTCGGTGGTCTTGCCTGCATAACAATAACAATACTACTTTTCTTCATTGTGTATTTTCCCCTTTAAGGACTTACTCATTAAGAGTAGGTCCTTTCTTATTAAAACCGTGAAATGGTGATAATATGAAACTAAAAAATTTAATAGGAAAGTATGCTTTTATCA
>JAAYRT010000046.1 GCA_012518635.1 Halanaerobiaceae bacterium
CTGGCACCCAGGTTCTGGGCGGTATAGGTGGACATGGCATTGCCCAGGGCGGCCATGGGGACAATACAGATACTCTCCACCCTTGATGCTGCTGAGAAGCCGGCCAGGACCTCTGCACCGAAGCTATTTACTACGGACTGGACCAGGAGCATGCCGATAGATACTGTTGACTGCTGTAATATGGAGGGGAGAGCCATCCTTGTGGTCCTCTTCAATTCCCCTGTGCTGAAAAAACCCTGCAATTTAGAGGGATAGGATGATAATTCCCTGCTGAAGATGAGGAAGGCCAGTATGGCTGAAAGCCCCTGGGCGATGAAGGTGGCCCAGGCAGCTCCCGGTACACCCATATTCAGGGAGATGACAAAATAAAGGTCCAGGACAATATTTAATATGGAAGAAAAAATCAATAAGTACAATGGAATCCGGGAACGGCCCAGTGCATTGAACATGGCTGCCAGGACATTATACATGAATAAAAAGGGCAGGCCGTAAAAGTAGATATCCAGGTATCTGGTGGCCATCTCCAGAATATTTTCCGGTGTATTTAAGAGAATCATGAGTTCAGTACTCCTGCTGAGGCCGAAGATACTCATTATTATACTGAGCACTAGAAAAGATATCAGAGCAGTAGAGATGGATTTTTTCATTTCCTGGTATCTTCTCTCTCCAAAATAATGGCTGGTGATTACAGAGGCCCCTATACCGCCGCCAATGGAAATGGAGATAAAGACATTTGTCAGGGCATAGGAGGCACCTACTGCAGCCAGGGCCTTTTCTCCGACAAAACGGCCGACTATGATAGAGTCTGCCATTGTATAAAACTGTTGAAAGAGGTTGCCGACAATCATGGGTAAAGCAAAGATTAAAATAGCCTTCATTGGTTTTTCCTGTATCAGATATTCCCTGTTCATAAGGACTCACCTCCTTGTTGTAACTCTGCTGTGTTTATAGGCCTGAGGTTTATTATAAATGAAAACTATTTTCACTGTCAAATGATTTTCCGGCTGCCGCCTGTCTGTCTTTCCCGGTATCTTAATAGCAGGGATTTTTGTAATCAATTGTCCGGCTGATAAATATAATTAGTATAGAGGCCATATTAAACAGGATCTGAATTATAATCCTGGACCAGTAATTTTGAATAGAAGAGATTAATGATAATCCCCTGTGGGAGGGAGAGAGATTTGATGGTGCTCAAGTACAGGAAAATAGGGCGGGAGGCAGCTGATATCAATACGGCATTGGTCCTTTCCGGCGGAGGGGCCAGGGGAGCCTATCAGGCCGGTGTTATCAGGCAATTGTTGAAGGCAGGGGTTAGGTTTGATCTGATGGTTGGTACCTCCATCGGGGCTCTTAATGCTGCCTTGCTGGCCGAGTTTATCTATAATAGTCTGGATAGCAGGGAGATAGCAGCCCAACTGGAAGAGGCCTGGTATTCCTTCAGGAATTTCTTAACCCTGAACTGCCCGGCCTTTATTAATAACCTTTTCTGTCCTTTCAGGATACCTTCAATATATACAAATAGGGAGATCAGGAGGGTGCTCTCCCATTATATCCCGGCTGAACGGCGTTTTTCTGATTACAGAAAGTGTCAGTTGAGTGTTACTGCCACCAATTTGAGCCGCAAATGCCTGCATGTCTTTGATTTTAACTCAGAAGTGCCGGTAGTGGAGGCAGTCCTGGCCTCCATGGCCTATCCTGTTGCTTTTCCGGCCATCAGGATAGGGACCGATTATTATGTAGATGGTGGGGCCTTGAGTAATGCACCCTTGAAAGAGGCCATCCAGTGGGGAGCCAGGGAGATCTATCTGGTCTTTTTAAGGCCCATGGAGATGATTATCAGGGGTGCCTATAGTGATGAGAGCTTTTACCCTGCCCTGAAGGTGATCGAGGAACTGTTGGACCTGGCTGCCCATCACCTGATGTATGGTGACCTGAAACAGGCGGAAAAGATAAATAAGGTGATCGATTTGCTGAATAAATACCAGCATAGACTGCCCCCAGGTTTTATAAGGGAGATGCAGGAATTATTCGGCTTGAAATACGGGAGGGGGAGGAGGATAATCAATATTACCAGGATTGCTCCTGCTGTCCCCCTGGACCCGCCCGGGTTGAGGGGGTTCAGGAAGACAAAAGCTATCCGGAGGATAATGAGGCAGGGGGAGGAAGATGCCAGGGCTGTCCTGGGTGGGCGGCAATAGTTTATTAGGGATGGTTGCGATATTTGCTAAAAGCCAGTTAGAAATGTTATAATATTAACAGAATGGAGGAAATGTACGGACAGGATATCATAAGGGAGGATGGTTCAGCCTTGTCAGTGGAAAAAGAACCAAAATATATTATAGTAAAGAATGTCCTATCTATCTACAGGTGGCCAAATATGGCCATTTTGGCAGGGATGATTTAGAACTTCCCTGGGAGAGGACAGATAAGGCAGAGATATTGCGGAGAGAGGCTTTAGCATAGAGTGAATAAATTATACCGGAGGAATTTTCCTCCGGTATTTTTTTGCAATACTTTTTATTTATTGGTGATAATGGTATAATGTAATTAAAGTAAAAATCCTGGATCCGGGAGGGATATTTTTGTATAGATTCAAGGATATGAGGGATAGGTTTTCAGCTTTCATAATGATTTTTACCACCTGTATATTAGTTTTTTGCTGCCTTTCGTCACTAAGTCATGCCAAGGAATATGAGATATCCAATTATGATATAGAGATGCAGGTCAATGAAGAGGGAGATTTCCTGGTGGAAGAGAGAATTACCTTTCATTTTATTGAAGGGGATTTTACATATGCCTACCGGGAGATTGAAAGAAATGTTTTTTCAAACCTGGAATTTGCCGGCATTGAAGGACTTGATGTCCCGGTAGAGGATTATGAGCTTTCCGGAAGGCGGAACCTGCGGATTAAATGGTATTATGACCACCAGGAAAGAAGGAAGGCCA
>JAAYRT010000006.1 GCA_012518635.1 Halanaerobiaceae bacterium
AGGACCTTTGAGATTGCCGGGAAAAAGGCCGGCCTTGTTTTTATTGACGGTTTTATAAAGGATGACCTGATTCTGCCAATCCTGAAGCTGATGGAGACAGAAAGGGAAGAACTGTCGGTAGATGTAATTAAGAAAATCACCGATAAACGGCTGCCCTATTATGAAATAAATACAGTCCAGGACCTGGACAAGGCAGTCCAGGAGGTTCTGGCCGGTCCCCAGCTTTTACTTGTTGACGGGGTGGATGAAGGGATGATCATCGATGGCCGGACCTGGCTGGGGAGATCACCGGAAGAGCCGGAACTGGAGAAAGCCACCAGGGGACCTGCCGATGGTTTTGTGGAGACCATGCTTTTTAATGTGAATGCAGTCCGGAGAAGAATCAGGGATGCGAATTTCCGGGCAGAGGTTATCCAGGTGGGAAAACGCTCCAAGAATGATGTGGCCCTGGTCTATATGAAGGATATAGTCAACCCGGATCTTTTACAGGATGTTAAAAGTAAATTGGAGAGTGTTGATATAGACGGGCTGCCCCTGGCAGATAAGACTGTGGAAGACATCATAACCGGCGGTACCCTGAATCCCCTGCCCCTGGTCAGATATACGGAAAGACCTGATAATGTGGCAGCCCATATCCTGGAGGGGAATCTGGCCATAATTGTTGATAACTCTCCCACGGCTCTGATTCTGCCTGCCCCCTTTATCTCCCATATCCAGACCCTGGAGATTTTCAGAAAAGGACCTATCCTGGGTGCCTATCTCTCCATCCTGAGGTTAGTTGCTATCCTGATCTCTGTATTCCTGCCGGCTGTATGGCTGCTGCTGGCCAATAATAAGGAGTTTTTGCCGGAATACCTGCATTTTATTGGTGTCAAGCAGGAGGGGACTGTCGGGCTGGGTTTACAGTTTATCCTGGCCAGTCTAGGTATTGACCTGATCCGGATGGCTTCCATCCAGACACCGGATACCCTGGCCACCTCTCTCAGTCTGGTCAGTGCCCTCTTACTGGGTGATTTTGCTGTCCAGGTGGGCCTTTTTTCCCCAGAGGTTATCCTCTATATGGCTGTGGCAGCCCTGAGTACTTTTTCCATCCCCGGTTATGAGATGGTCATGGTCCTGAAGATGTTCAGATTTATCCTCTTGATTGCGGCAATTTTTGCGAATATCCCGGGTTTTCTCCTGGCTGCCCTCCTTATCCTGATTTGGCTGACCTCTACCAAATCCTTTGGAGTAAGCTATCTATGGCCGATAATACCCTTTAATTATCAGGCCTTAAAGTCCTGCCTCTTCAACCAGACAGTCCTGGACCTTTCCCATCTGCGTCCGGCTGCCTACGGGGTGAAGGATAAGGACCGGATGATGAAAGAAGATGAGAAGGAGCGGGATTGAGAGGATATAGGGGAGTGATGATAGGGATGATAAAAAGATGAAAGAAGGAAAATGAGAAAGGAGTCATTTTAATCTATGGTAATTGGTATTCCCAGGGCATTAATGTATCATTATTATTACCCGGCCTGGCAGGCCTTTTTCCGGGAGTTAGGCCAGGTGGTTCTTCTCTCGCCTGAGACCAATAAGGAAATCCTGGATCAGGGAGTGAAGGCGGCAGTTGATGATATCTGCCTGCCCTTTAAGGCGTATTACGGCCATGTCCTTAGTCTATGCAATAAGGTGGACTGCCTTTTCGTTCCCCGTTTTATCAGCCTGGGGAAATATAATTATATCTGTCCCAAGTTCATGGGCCTGCCAGATATGCTGCGGGCCAATATCGAGGACTTGCCGGAATTGCTTGATCCGGTAATTGACCTGAGGAAGGGGGTTTTTCCCCTCCGGAAGCTGGCCTATCAAATAGGCAGGAGGTTTACTGGCAATATCCTGGAAATAGAGAAGGCTTACAGGAAGGCTAAGGAGAGGTACAGGGATTTTCTACAATCCCGGCGAGCAGGCTTTAAAGGGAATAAGGAAATGGTTCTGGCTGTAGAAAGAAGAGGATTGATATTTAGCAAAAGTGGATCAAGTGCTGAGAGAGAAAAGGACAGTAAGCCAGACTGGGCAGGGGACATCACGATAGGAGTCCTGGGCCATTCCTATCTCCTGAATGATGCCTATCTGAGTATGAGGCTCCTGGACCGCCTGGAGGAGATGGGGGCCAGGGTTCTTACAGCAGAGATGCTGGAGGAGGGGCTGTTGGAGAAGGCGGCCAGTAGACAGAATAAGCCGGCTTTCTGGTATTTTAACCGGCAGATAATGGGGGCAGCCTATCACCTATTCCGGCAGGTAGACGGTTTAGTCCAGGTAACGGCCTTTGGCTGCGGACCGGACTCCCTGGTCAGGGAGCTGATTGATATCAAAGCTAAAAGGGAAGGCCTTCCTGTATTGAATATCAACCTGGATGAACATAGTGGTGAAGCAGGTATTTTAACCAGGCTGGAGGCCTTCATAGATCTTATAGAGAGAAGGAGAAGAAAATGCAGATAACCTTTCCCCACATGGGAGATATGGCAGTAGCAGTGAAGGCCCTTTTTCAGGAACTGGGCTTTTCTGTTGTTGTCCCACCGCCCATCAGCAGGAAGACCCTGAATCTGGGGGTCAAGTATAGTCCCGAGTTTGCCTGTCTCCCTTTCAAGATAAATCTGGGTAATTTCATGGAGGCCCTGGATAAGGGGGCTGATCTGGTAGTTATGGGCGGCGGTTGCGGCCCCTGCCGCTTCGGTTATTACGCCGAGGTACAGAGGGAGATACTGCAGGAAAAGGGTTATGAGTTTTCCATGTATGTTATTGAACCAGGGATTATTGATAATATTAGAAAGATCAGGGAGACCTTTGGCCCCTTGTCTATGCGGAAGGTGGCTTCTGCAGTAAGGCTGGCCTGGAATAAGGCTGCTGCTATTGACGAGATATATAGTCTGGTCCTGAAGAAAAGGGCCCTGGAAGCTGAAGAAGGGGTGGTGGACAAATTATATGCCGGGTTTATCAGGGAGATAGATGAGGCTATGTCTCTGGATGGGATAAGAAGAATAAAGAAGGAATATAGGGAAAAGATTGAGGATTCTTCTGCTGAATATAAGAGGGGATTACCCCTGAAGGTCGGCCTGGTGGGGGAGATTTACCTGGTCCTGGAGTCTTTTGTGAATCTGGAGATAGAGAAAAAGTTGGGGCAGCTGGGTGTTATGGTGGAGCGGGAATTATATATGAGTACCTGGTTGTTGAATTTCTTCCATTTAAGAAATGATGAAAAACATATCAAAAGGGCAGCCCGCCAATATCTGGGTTCCTTTGTAGGCGGCCATGGGATTGACAGTATCGGCAATACGGTCCGCTACAGCAGGAGGGGCTTTGACGGGGTGGTCCAGCTGGGACCCTTTACCTGTATGCCGGAGATTGTTGCCCGCTCTATTTTGCCTGCAGTAAGTAAGGCTGAGGGGATACCGATATTGACTTTCTTTTTTGATGAACATAGTGCAGATGCAGGTATACAGACCCGGCTGGAGGCCTTTGTAGATTTACTGGAAAGAAAAAAACGGCAGAAAATGAGAGGTTCAGAGTATAAAGGGGAGATAGTCTATGGCCAGTGAGAAATATTACCTGGGTGTGGATGTAGGTTCAGTAAGTACAGACCTGGCTTTACTGGATAGTTTCGGTAACCTGGTGGAGAAGGTTTATTTGCGGACCAGGGGAAAACCGGTAGAGGTACTGAAAGAGGGTTTGAAATTCCTGGAGGATAAGTATCCGGGATTAGAGATAGATGGAGTAGGGACAACAGGGAGCGGACGGGCCCTGGCCGGAGTCGTACTGGGTGCTGATGTAGTAAAAAACGAGATAAGTGCCCATGCGGTGGCAGCCAGCAGGATTATCCCTGATGTGAAGACAGTGCTGGAAATTGGCGGCCAGGATTCCAAGATAATCATCATCCGGGATGGAATCCCGGTGGATTTTGCAATGAATTCTGTCTGTGCGGCGGGAACCGGTTCTTTCCTGGATCAACAGGCAGCCCGCCTGGAGATTCCCATTGAGGATTTTGGTAATTATGCCCTGAAGGCCAGAACACCGGTACGGATTGCCGGCCGTTGTTCAGTTTTTGCCGAATCGGACATGATTCACAAACAGCAGCTGGGTTACGGTCTGCCAGAAATCATTGCCGGCCTCTGTGAGGCCATGGTGCGCAATTATTTAAATAATGTAGGTAAGGGTAAGGAAATTGAACCACCGGTAGTTTTTCAGGGTGGAGTTGCTGCCAATGTGGGGATAAAGGCAGCCTTTGAAAAGGAGTTGGGCTGCAAGGTCCATGTACCGGAATATTATGATGTCATGGGTGCCATTGGAGCCGGAATCCTGGCCAGGGAGTATATACTGGAAAATAAAAAGAAGACCAATTTCAAGGGTTTTGAAATCACTGATTTTGCTTTCAAGACCAGCAGTTTTGAATGTGATGGCTGTCCCAATCATTGTGAGATAGTAAATATCTATGAAAATGAAAAACTTATTGCCCGCTGGGGTTATCAATGTGCCCGCTGGGAAGCAGTTTAATATGGCCGGCTCTTTTCTTAAATTCTAATTTATGTTAGAATAACAATTATAGAAACAATATTCCTGGAGAATTTTAATTTGTACATAATTTTTGTATGAAAAGGAGCTGGTTATATTGTTAATAAAAGATGATAGTCTGGTTTTGTTTCAGGGTGACAGTATTACTGATTGTGGCAGGGACAGGAATAACCCGGATGACCTGGGAAATGGTTATCCTTTACTGGTGGCCTCCCTGTTTAATTCCCTTTATCCGGAGAAAAATGTTAAGTTTATCAATAGAGGAATCAGCGGTAACCGGGTCCGGAACCTGAAGGAGCGCTGGCAGGAAGACTGCCTGGACTTAAAGCCGGATTATGTCTCCATATTGATCGGGATTAATGACTGCTGGCGCCGTTATGATAATAATGACCCTACCAGCAGCAGTGATTATGAGAAGGATTACCGCTATATCCTGGAGAAAACCAGGGATGAATTGGGGGCAAAACTTATCCTTCTGGAGCCCTTTGTTCTGCCCTATCCGGCAGACAGGGAAGCCTGGCGGGAAGACCTGGATCCGAAGATTCAGGTAGTGAGAAAGCTGGCCAGGGAATTTGATGCCCTCTACATAGCCCTTGACGGCCTATTTGCAGAGGCGGCCAGCAAGGCAGCTCCTGCTTACTGGGCTGGTGATGGTGTACATCCGTCGCCTGCAGGCCATGGCCTGATTGCCCGGGCCTGGCTGGAGAAGGTGGCTGGCCTGGATATCTCCCGGTAAGGGAGGAGGAGAAGGTGGGGATTATTGAAAGGCAGGACCTGTTGGCTGTTTATTATGCAGGCAATTCCCGTGAACAGACTAAATACCGGCATGAATACAGTCTGGTGGAGGTAAAGAAGAGGGAGAGGGATCTCTCCCCTTTACTGAAGAAACTGCCGGCTGATACTTTAAGATTCCTGGAGATAGCAGGAGACCTGGCTGAGAAGTATCAGCTCAGGCTTTATCTGGTTGGCGGTCAGGTCAGGGATATTTTTCTCAAGGTAGAAAACAGGGATCTGGATTTAGTCCTGGAAGGGGACCTGGAAAGTTATATCAGGGAACTGGCTGATGTTTTTAAGGTGCAGTATATCTATAATGCTCAGTTCAGAACCGGTAATCTGGTCCTGCCTTGCGGCCTCAATATTGACCTGGCCGGCTTGAGGAGGGAATCCTATAGATATAGTGGAGCCCTCCCGGATGTAGAGCCGGCTGAAGATATCCTGGAGGACCTTTTCCGCCGGGATTATACGGTTAATAGCCTGGTACTTAGCCTGAATAAGGCTGAATGGGGCCTGCTGCTGGATTTTTTTAACGGCCTGGAGGATTTACAGGAGGGTAAGTTAAGGCTCTTGCATCCCTTCAGTTTCCTGGATGACCCGATCAGGATAATCCGGGGGATCAGGCTGGCTGTTAAAACAGGCTTTACCTTTGAAGAGGAGAGCTTTGCTTTACTGGAGGAAGTCCTTACAAAAGCTGATTTTTCCCGCCTTTCCCTGGACAGGGTTTTGAAGGAAATGGAATTGCTTTTTGCCAGCCCTGTGGACCCGGCTCTTGTTGCATTGCTTAGAAGCTATCCTGTCTTCAGGCTGCTGAAACTGGAGCTGGAGATAGATGAGAAACTGACGGAACAGGCAAGGGAACTGGAGTCCTACCTTGCTGAATTTGGGGAAAAGAATTATAATATAGAGGAATGGGTAATGAGGATGGCCCTCTTCCTTGCTGATGCAGGGGAAGGGGTTTTGAACTGGAAAGTCAGGTCAGATTTTAAGGAGATATTTCTGGCCTATTATAGATATAAGCACCTGTTGGTTGAACTGGACCGGAACCTGGCTGCTGATGAACTGGCGGCAAAGCTAAAGGGCCTGAGAGATGAAGAATTGTTGATTTTGCTGGTCAAGGCTGGTAGCAGAAGGATTAAAGAAAATATCCTGCGTTATATGAAAGAACTGAAGGATATTGAACTGAAAATCAATGGCAGGGATTTGCTGGCCAACGGGCTGGAGCCGGGCCCCCTGATCAGGGAAATTCTGGATGAGGTTTACAGGAAACGTCTAAAGGGAAGTCTCGACACCCGGGAGGAACAGCTGGCCTATGCCCGGGACCTGATCAGGAAATCAGGAGAGAATAAAGAATAAGAGGATAGGAGTGTTTTAAAATCTTGAATAGAATAGTTTTTTATATATTGCTTTTTCCAATTGGTCTCTTATCTATTTCTTTTCACGAATATATGCATGGCAAAGTTTCCTATATGTTGGGGGACCCGACCCCGGCCTTGATGGGGAGGTTGACCTTAAATCCCCTGGCCCATTTGGATCCCCTGGGAGCCCTGGCCATGATGATTTTCAAGGTCGGCTGGGCAAAACCCGTACCGGTCAACCCCGGTTATTACAAAAATCCCAGGAAGGGCTTGATGTATGTGGCATTAGCCGGGCCGGCCTCAAATTTTTTCCTGGCCTTTGTTTTTGCTATCCTGTTACGTGTTTTTATCCTGGCTAATAATATTGTCATATATTATAATCTTGGAAACATCATTATTAATCGTGCTAATTCCCCCCTTATACATATTATTATTTTGTTACTTTTCCTGGGAGTTTATCTCAATATAGCTCTGGCTATCTTTAACCTGCTGCCCTTGCCGCCGCTGGATGGTTCCAAGATCCTGATGGGGATACTGCCGCCCCGTTTCAGGCGTTATTTTTATAAGCTGGAAGGACCTATTGGCCTGATTATTATTCTGGCTTTATTTTATTTTGAAATAATTGGGAAAATAATCTATCCTATTGTTGATCTCTTCCTGAATATTTTGATATAAAGGTAGGAGAATTATGACATATGAACTTCACTTAGACAGCTTTCAGGGACCCCTGGAGGTCCTTTACCAGTTGGTAAAAAAGAATAGAATAGAAATTTCAGAGCTGTCACTGGCCAGTATTACGGAACAATATCTGGATTATATGGAGAAATTAAAGGAATTTAACCTGGAACTGGCCAGTGAATTCATGCTTATTGCCACTGAGTTAATCCAGCTGAAACTCAGGACCCTCCTGCCTGTTGATAAGGGGGAGGAAGGTGAGAAAGAGGACAACTCTGATCTGGTCAGGAGACTACAGGAATATCACTACTTCAAAAAGGTTTCCGAGATATTGGGGGAATATGAGGAAAGGGGCAGTAAATATTTCCGCCGGGCCATCGAGCTGGACTTTTTTATTGATGAAGAGATTGAAATTAACCTGGATCTGAAATTGGCTGATTTGCGGGGAGCCTTTATCTGTGCCATGACCGCCTATCATACCCGGAGTCCGGAAGAGGAAGAAGAGTCGGAAAGGGAATGGAAGGAAATCAGCTTTGAGGATATCAGGATTGAGGATAAGATTGATTTTATTATCAATAAATTAAAGGAAACAGCCTCGGTCCTTAATTTCAGTGATTTGATACTTGATAAGAATAACCGTCTGGAGATTGTAGTTACCTTTTTGGGGGTACTGGAGTTAGCCCGCCTGGCTAAAATCAGTATTAAACAGGAAAAGGTTTTCTCTGATATTAAGATTAAATAAAGTTTATTGTATATAAAAATAAGTCAGGTGATAAAAGGATGGAAGATTTGATTGCGACCATAGAAGCATTAATCTTTGCCTCCGATGAGCCGGTATCTATTGAGGAGATCAGTAAAGCACTGGCTATCAGGGTCAGAGATGTAAAAGAAGCCCTGGATGAACTTTATACTGCCTATCTTGATAAAAGACACGGTATTTACCTTAAGGAATATAATGGCCGCTATATTTTTGTAACCAAACCGGAGTATGTCAGTGTTATAAAGGAGATGCACCAGAAAAGAATTACCCGCCTGACTCCGGCTGCCCTGGAGACTCTGGCCATCATTGCCTATAAACAGCCCATCACCAGGGCAGAAATAGAGGAGATCAGGGGTGTCAAGGCAGAAAAAACCCTGCTTACTTTAAGTAAGTATGGCCTGATTGAGGAGATGGGCAGAAAGGAAACCATCGGTAATCCAATCGTCTATGGGACCACGGAGAAATTCCTGGAGCATTTTGACCTGACAGACCTTTCCCATCTGCCGGAGGTGTTGCCGGAAGACCTGCAGATAGTGGATGATGTGGGAGAAGGATCATATGGGCTGGCCGGCGGCGAAGAGGAAGAATTGGATTTGTTTGGTGAGGATTCAGAAGAGCTGAATGAGGATTAACATACATAATGTGGTGATCAGGAATAAATTCCGCTGACAAAGATACACCTGGAATAATTATCTATAAATAGGGAATTAATAGGATTAGTCAGGAGTGATTTGATGCTGGTCCTATTGATAGCCCTATTTTTATTTTTGTTATTTTTCCTCATGACCTCTCTCAAGGTACGGATTCAGTACAGGCTGGAGGACAAGGATTTTACCTCGGTAACAGAAATAGATACCTGGTTTCTTGTAGCTGGTTTACCAATCAGGGTATCCCTCCTGGAGAATCCCCTCCTTAATTTTTTCAGGGATTTCTTCCGGGGCCTTGATGATGTTTTCCGGCGGATCTGGTCAAGGGATAGAAAAGAGGATGTTGAGCAAGGGTTTGGGGCAGTTACAAAAGCCCTGGGCAGGCTGAAGGATTATTTGGCCTTGTTTTTTGACAGGGATTTACTCCATATCCTATCCAGCAATCTGCATATCAGATGTCATTATCTCTACTGGAGGACTGAACAGGGCCTGACTGATCCTGCCTATACCGCGATTTTCAATGGTATAATCTGGACAGTCAAGGGAATCCTTTTAAAGATACTTGATGAGTTGGTCTATTTTGAGGAAGGGATTATACTGGATGTAATACCGGATTTCCATGAACTGAAGTTTTCGACCTCCTTCTGTGGAATATTTTCTCTCCCTCTGGGAAATATTATATATACGATTAGCAGGGTTTTTCTGCATAGAGCCGTTACTTCCATAAAGAATTGGAAATATAATGCGACGGAGATTGTCTAAGATCAGCCAGGGGAGGTTCGGGAAAATGGGAGAACATCCGATTGAAAATTTGATGGATACAGCGATGAGCAATATCAAGAACATGGTTGATGTCAACACAATTGTGGGAGATCCGGTTGAGACAGTTGACGGGACTGTAATCATTCCCATCTCCAGGGTTTCCTTCGGCTTTGCTGCCGGCGGGGGAGAGATAAATACAGCGGGTAAGGGAAAGGATACAGAGGATAAAAAGCCCTTTGCCGGAGGCAGCGGTGCCGGAGTAAGCATCAATCCCATGGCCTTTTTGGTAGTGGGAAAGGAACAGGTCCGTTTATTGCCTGTAAACAATAATGCAGTGGTGGATAGAATAATCAATGTAGCCCCGGAAATCATGCAGCAGATAGAGAATATACTGGAAAAGTTTAAAGAAAAGCAGTGTAATCCATAATATTTGTATATATCTCTTCATATACTTAAAAAGTGATAAGTTCTGAAATAGGTGGGATAATCTTGAAAAGGAACTTGTGCTTTTTAAGTATTTTTTTAATGACCTATATTACCCTGTCCAGTTTTAGCAGCCCTCTTCAGGTAGCTGCCATGCCGCAACTGTCGGCCAGATCAGCTGTTTTAATTGATGTGGAGACCGGCCAGGTCTTATATAATAAACACATGCACCTGAAGGCTTTTCCTGCAAGCCTGACCAAGGTTCTGACCACTATTATTGCCCTTGAGGAAGGGAATTCAAAGGAACTGGTGACAGTCAGCAGGCGGGCTGCCTATCAGGAGGGTTCCTCCATCTATCTACGGGAAGGAGAGAAGATAAAGCTGGAAGATCTCCTCTATGGGGTCATGCTGGCATCCGGCAATGATGCTGCTGTTGCAGTTGCAGAACATATCGCCGGTTCTATAGAGGGATTTGCTGAATTAATGAATGAAAAAGCCAGGGAGATGGGGGCCCTGAATAGTAATTTTGTAAACCCAAGCGGTTTGCCGGATTCTGCCCATTATTCAACAGCCTATGACCTGGCCATGATAATGCGTTATGCCCTGCAGAATGAAAAGTTCCGGGAGATTACAGGGACAAAGCAGAAGACCATCCCCTGGGCTGATAATGATTGGGGACGGGGCCTGAGGAATCATAATAAGCTCCTCTGGCAGTTTGATGATATAACAGGGGGAAAGACAGGTTATACAAAAGCTGCTGGCAGGTGTCTGATAGCCTCAGCCATAAAGGATGGCCGGGAGGTGGTGGCAGTTGTCTTAAATGATCCGGATGACTGGCTGGATATCCGCAAATTACTGGACTTTGGCCTGGAAAATTTCAAAAGTATCCGGGTTGTGGAAAAAGGAGAACCAGTCTATAGCCTGGCCTGGGAGAAGACAGACAAGGGTAGGCTGGATTTGCTGGCTGCTGATTCCCTGGAACTTTTGGTTCCTGCTGCCGGTGAAGTAAGGGTGAAAAAACAGGTTTACCTGAAGGAAGACCTGAATTTACCGGTCCGACAGGGGGAAGAGATGGGAATCCTTTGTTTTCTTGATGATTATAAGGTTATAGCAGAGACTCCGCTGGTGGCAGCAGAAGACCTGCATTATAATTCTATCTTTCTCCGTTTCTGGCACTGGCTCAGGGAAAAAACAGGGAAAAAGGGAGGATTATATTCATTGTAACAGAAGTATTTATTCAAGAGAGATTAATAATGAGGCCTTAATTATAGAAAAAATTGTTTACAGTCATTAGTTAATCATTTATAATTTAAGTAGTTATAGAGGTGTTATAGATGGAGAGATTACAGAAAGTTATCGCCCAGGCAGGTATTGCCTCCAGGAGAAAGGCTGAAGAGCTGATTCTGGAGGGGAGAGTCAGGGTAAATGGAGAACCTGTCCGGGAACTGGGCATAAAGGTAACAGAAGATGACCTGGTTGAGGTAGATGGGAGGCCTGTCAGGGAGGAAAAAAAGGTCTACATCCTTTTAAATAAACCGGCAGGTTATATCAGTACAGTGGATGATCCCCGGGGGCGGAAAACTGTCCTGGACCTGGTGGCTGATGTAAAGGAGCGGGTTTACCCGGTAGGCAGGCTGGATTATGATACCAGCGGTCTTTTGATCCTGACCAATGATGGAGACCTGACCTATAAATTAACCCATCCTTCCTTTGAAGTAAAGAAAACCTACCTGGTAGAGGTAGAAGGCAATCCGAGGAAGGAACTGGAAAGACTGGAGCAGGGTGTTTTGCTCAGTGACGGGATGACAGCTCCAGCCCTTGTATCCAGGGTGAAGGCCGGGAAAGAGAGCACCAGTTTTCAACTGACCATTCATGAGGGAAGGAACCGGCAGGTGAGAAGGATGTGTGAAGCAATAGGTCATCCTGTAAAGAGTTTAAAAAGAATAAAGTTTGCCTTTCTGGAATTGGCTGATCTGCCTGAGGGGAAATATCGCTATTTGACTGAAAAAGAGATAAAAAACTTACAGGGACTGGCCTGAAATGAATGCAGGATTTTTATTTTTTATAAAGAATATATAAATTATAGAATTTCTTAACCTATCCAGTAAAGGATAGGTTTTTATCTTGTAGACTGGGGTGAAAATTAATGTTCCTGAAAAAAGTAAAAATAGACGGGTTTAAATCTTTTGCCAATCCTATATTAATAGATTTTCCCGCCCCTTTAGCAGCTATAGTCGGCCCCAATGGCAGTGGGAAGAGTAATGTTATTGATGCCATTAGATGGGCCCTTGGTGAACAGAGTGCTAAAAGCCTGCGTGGCGGTAAGATGTCTGATATTATTTTTGCCGGCAGTGCTGATTATAAAGCCCTGGACAGGGCCAGTGTTACCCTTTATATTGATAATTCAAAAAAGATCCTTCCCGCTCCTGAGAGGGAAATCAGAATCAGGCGTTGTGTGAATAGGGAGGGCCAGAGTGATTATTACATAAATGGACAACCCTGCCGTCTGAAGGATATCAGGGAATTATTGATGGATACCGGTCTTGGTAATGAATCATATTCTATTGTGGAACAGGGGAAAATCGATGCCATTCTCAGCAGCAAACCTGAAAAATTGCGGGGTTTATTTGAAGAGGCTGCCGGGATAGTCAAACATAAGACCCGGAAGGAAGAGGCAGAGAAGAGACTGGAGGAGACCAGAAAGGACTTACAGCGGGTTAAGGACCTGATCTGGGAACTGGAAAAACAACTGAGGCCCATGAAAAGGTCTGCAGAGAAGTTACAAAAATACAGGAGATTCAGGGATGAACTGGAGAAACTGGAGGTTAACCTCTTACTGGATCAATGGGAAGAGAATGAGAGGATACTCCTTGATGGTAAGAAGGATGAAGAATCCTTACAAAACAGGCTTACAGAACTGGAAATGAGGGTGGAGGAAACAGCCAGGCTCCTGTCAGAAAAGGCAGAGGAATTACGACAGGAAGAGGCAGCAGTAGAAGAACTGCAAAACAAACTCTACCTGCTCAGGAGCAGGAAGGAAGAGGCTGCCAATCAGTTGCAGATACTGGAGGAAAGGGATAGCGGATTACGCAGGGAAAGGGAAAACCACCTGCGGCAGCTGGATAATATGCAGGCTGACCTGGCCCGGAGCAGGAGAAAGGAAGAAGAACTGGAGGCCAGGTTAAGTGAACTGTCCCGGCTGGAGGAGGAGATTAATGGGACCTTACAGGCCCTGGAGAAAGAATTAAGGGGAATTAAGGACCTTATCAATGTAAAAAAAGATGAACTGCACCAGAGACGGGATTTTATCTTCAGTGAGAACCTGGAACTGAAGGAACTCCAGTCGGAGCTGGAACAGAGAAGGGAAAAGGGCCGTTTTCTGGAAAGAGAGATAGAAAGACTGGCTGACAGGAGGAAACTGGTTTCCGGGGAATTTGATGAAAATCTCCTGAAGAGAAAGGAACTGCTGGAGCAGAGGAATACATTAGAGGCTGAATTTCTGAGCACCAGGCAGGATTTATTGTCCTGCCAGAAAAGGGAAGCAGAGTTAGCAGCAGAAATAAGGAAAGAAGAGGAGAAATTAGAAACTATAAAAAACCAGTATAATCATAGCAGCTCCCATTTGAAATTATTACAGGAGATGGAAGATGATTATGAAGGTTATTACCGGGGAGTAAGGAATGTCCTGCAGCAGCGGGATAAGCTGCCTGGTATCAGAGGGGTTATAGCTGACCTGATCCAGGTAGATAAAAGATATGAACTGGCTATTGAAACAGCCCTGGGCGGCAGGCTGCAGAATATTGTCACTGAGGATGATGCTGCTGCCAAAAGGGCAGTCAAGTTTTTGAAAGAGAGGAAGGGTGGTAAGGCAACCTTTCTGCCCTTAAATATGGTCAGGGGCAGCCAGGCCAGGATAGAGAAGGCCGGACTGGATAAGCTGCCGGGTTTTATCGGCCTGGCTACTGATCTTGTTACTTATTCACCTGAGCTGGAAGGGATAATCCAGAGTTTACTGGGAAGGACCCTTGTTGCGGAGAATATCGATACTGCGGTGGAGATTGCCAAAGAGTTAAAGGGCAGTTTACAGATTGTAACCCTGGAGGGTGATTATATTAGTTCCGGCGGAGCTATTACCGGCGGCAGCCAGAGCAGTACTAAACCTGGCATCCTGGGCCGCAGCCGGGAGATCAATGAGCTGAAAGACAAACTGAGGGAACTGGCTGTAGTATTCGAAAATGAGAAGGCCAACCTGGAGGAATTGCGGCAGGCCAGGGAAGAACTTTTACAATTGGCCAGGGAAAAGGAAGAAGAGCTGAAGAGACTGGAATTTGCGAAAAATGATTTGAATAAGGATATAATAAATCTGGATAAGGAAAGCAGCCGGCTGGAGAGAGAGCTGGAGCTTATCGATAAGGATTTTGAGGAATATCACAGCCAGCTGGGCCTGAATGATAATAAACTGCAGCGGCTGGAACAGGAACTTTCCATCATCAATGATGAGCAATTCCGGGAGAGGGAGGAACTCGGCCAGAAAGAAGGGGAAATCCGGAAGCTGGAAGAAGAGGAAGAAGAAAAGAACAGGAAATTGACAGAAATAAAAATAGAGCTGGCCACTGTCCAGCAGGAGAAGGACAGCCTGCAGCGGGAACAGGAGGAGCTGGAGGATGATTTTGCTAACCTGAGGAAAAGGGAGCAGGATTTACAGAAGGTTTTACAGGAGATTGAAGATAAACTGCTCGCTATTGCTGAACGCCAGGTTGAGTTGGAGGAAATGGAAAGGAATTTTGCCCGGGAGAGCCTGGAAGTGGAGGCAGAATATAATAAACAGGCGGCAGCCTTACAGGTAAAAGAAGAGCATCTTAGGGGCCTCCAGGAAGGCTATAATAAAGACCAGCTGGATTTAAATAAGATAAGGGAAGAGTATCATAGGGTCAGCTTCAAGGTAAGCAGGCTGGAGGATAAAAAGAACCAGATAGAGGAACGCCTGCAGGAAGAATATGAGGTTGAGCCGGAAAAGTGTTTCCAGGACAGGTTCCGGATAGAGAACCAGGCCCTGGTCAGCCAGAGGGTGCAGGAACTGAGGGACAGTATTAAAAAACTGGGTCCCATAAACCTGGCTGCTGCTGAGGAGTATGAGGATTTGAAAAAACGGCTGGATTACCTGAAGGAACAGAAGGATGACCTCATACAGGCAAAAGAATCCGTAGTTAAGGTTATTGAAGAATTGGAAAGGAGTATGAGTTCCCTCTTCTATCAGACCTTTGTAGCTGTAAAGGAAGAGTTTGAAAAGACCTTCCAGGAGTTATTCAATGGTGGCAAGGCTGAATTGTACCTGACCAGGCCGGAGAACCTGATGGAGACCGGTGTTGAAATTGAGGCCCAGCCGCCAGGCAAGCAGTTAAAGAACCTGACCCTGATGTCAGGAGGAGAGAGGGCCCTTACTGCTATTGCCCTGGTCTTTGCCTTTTTACGGGTCAATCCCAGCCCGCTTTATATACTTGACGAGATTGATGCTCCCCTGGATGATGCCAATGTCAGGAGGTTTGTCAATTATTTGAAAACCTATTCCCAGGATGCCCAGTTTCTCGTGGTTACCCATAATAAAGTCATGATGTCAGAAGCAGATATAATCTATGGTGTGACTATGGAAGAAAAGGGAGTTTCCAAGATCGTTTCTTTAAGGCTTGATGAAGAAATTGCCTGAAAAAGCCAATAAAGAAGATGCTAATATATGCTAAAAAAAAGCTGTTCTAATAATATTGCCTGATAGTGGAAATAAATAAATTAAAAAGGAGTAATGCAGATGTTGAATTTTTTTAAGAGGGATAAGGATAAAAAAGAGCAGAAACTTGAAGATGTAATAGAAGATAAAAATAGAGAAAAATCTGTTGAGAGTGAAGGGGAAGGGAAAAAGGAAAAACAGGGCCTTTTTAGCAGATTGAAATCCGGCCTGAGTAAGACCAGGGATGGGTTTATAAATCAGGTCAGCAGTCTATTTGCTTCCTATGGTAGGATAGATGATGAACTTTTTGAGGAACTGGAAGAGATTTTGATCCAGGCTGATGTAGGTGTAAGGACTACCATTCAGCTGGTAGAGGAACTGAAGGAACGGGTGGAAGAGGAAGGAATCAAGGAACCGGAAAAATTGAATGAGCTTTTCAGGGAACAATTGACTGAGCTTCTGAAGGCAGAATACACCAGATTGGAACTGGCAGATGGCCTGAATATATTAATGGTGGTTGGGGTAAATGGTGTAGGAAAGACCACCACCATAGCCAAGATTGCCCAGAGATATAAGAATGAAGGGAAGAGTGTCCTTCTTGCTGCCGGTGATACCTTCAGGGCTGCGGCCATAGACCAGCTGCGGGTCTGGAGTGAACGGATTGGAGTCAATCTCATTGCCCAGCAGGAGGGGGCAGATGCGGCAGCAGTTGCCTATGATGCTGTCCAGGCAGCTAAAGCCAGGGATGTTGACCTCCTGATTGTGGATACTGCCGGCCGCCTCCATACCCAGAAGAATCTCATGGAGGAGTTAAAGAAGGTAAAGAGGGTTATCGAAAGGGAGGGGGAAGGAAGCAATATTCAGGTCCTGTTGGTCCTGGATGCCACCACTGGACAGAATGCCATCAATCAGGCCAGGTTATTCCATGAGGCCATTAATGTTGACGGTATTGCCTTGACCAAACTGGATGGCACAGCAAAGGGCGGTATTGTAGTTGCTATAAAAAATGAATTGGGTATTCCCATTAAATTAATCGGTGTGGGTGAAGCAGCAGAAGACTTACAGGATTTCAAGGCGGAAGACTTTGTGAAGGCCCTATTTATAGATTAATGGAGATGAAGTCTTATGCGGATAGGATTTTTTGATTCCGGTATAGGCGGGCTTACTGTCCTTTATGATTCCCTGCGTTTGCTGGAAGACCAGGATTATATATATTATGCAGATATAGAGAATGTTCCCTATGGTACCAAGGATAAGGAGCTGGTAAAGGAGTATATCTTTACTGCCATTGATTTTATCATCAGGCAGGGGGTGGATGCCCTGGTCCTGGCCTGTAATACTGCCACCAGTATTGCTGTCAGGGAATTAAGGGCCAGATATCAGATTCCCATTATTGGAATGGAACCGGCAGTAAAACCGGCTGTAAAGAATTCCAGAGAGAAGAGGGTGCTGGTACTGGCTACCCCCCTGACCCTGAAAGAGGATAAGTATGAGGATCTGGTCTCCAGGGTGGACCAGAATCATATAGTGGATTCTTTACCCCTGCCGGGTCTGGTAGAGTTTGCTGAAAATTATCGTTTCGAGGAACCGGCAGTAGAGGAGTATCTACGGAGGAAACTGGCTCCTTTTGACCTGGAGAAATACGGTACCATCGTCCTGGGTTGTACCCATTTCCTTTATTTCAAAAAAATGTTCCGACAGATTTTTCCTCCAGGGGTGGAGATAATAGATGGCCATGAGGGAACCATCAGGCATCTGGCTAAAATCATGCAGATTCCACTGCGGCAGGAAGGGGTTAACCCTATTGATCTGCTGGACAGGCATGTCAGCCTGTATTTATCAGGAATAGAGGGAGACAGGGAAATCCTGCGAAAATATTTTGCTGTTCTTCAATGATTTCTGCTTATTCCTGAAGTTTTTTTCAAAAAAAAATTCTTGTATTAAAATTATTATTGTGATATCATCTTAAAAAAGCAAATATACATTTATTAAATTGCCGGACTATAGTTAAGGTCTTTTTATTTTTCTGTTACAATCAGTATGGGAGTAGGACAGAAGAAAGTAACAGAAGGAAGATTAAATTAGGCGGAGAAGGAGTGAGTAGAAATTATGAAAAACCGTGTAAATGAGTTGTTGAGTGATGTAAAGAATCCGGAGCTTAAGGAAAAATATAGAGAACTAATCCTGACCTTACTGGAAAAGGGTTATTTTCCTGGCCTTGAAGGAGTACCTGTCATAAAATCTGGCATCAGCCATATAGACGGGGAGGAAGGAACCCTTACATATAGAGGTTATCCAGTACAGGAATTAGCGGAATATTGCACATATGAGGATATCTGTTATTTGCTGATACATGGTGATCTTCCCTTGCTCAAAGAAAGGGTCCAGTTGCGTAGTGAGCTTTTTGCCAAGAAGGATTTATCAGAAAGTGTCAGTAAGGTAATTATGGAGATGGATGAAAACCTCCATCCCATGTACATGTTGAGTTCCAGTGTTCTATTGTTACAGGCTGAAGACCAGGAATGTGCCTGTGTGAACGATTATATGCTTAATTACCGGCGCGGCCTTAATTTGATAGGAAAACTACCCAGTATAATAGGTGTTTTCCGCAATAAGGATGCAGATTTTGCCGCCGGTAAAGAGTTTGATTCTTTTGCCCAATATTGTCTATATGTCTTTAATCCGGAACTGGCCATGGACAGGAATTGGGTAAATGTCTTTGAAAAGATTTTAATTTTACATGCTGACCATACCATGAATAATAGTACTTTCTCAGTCAGGGCTGTTGCCTCTTCACTGGCCAGTATTTATGCCTCAATTGCTTCGGCAATTAATTCCCTTTCCGGCCCCTTGCATGGTGGTGCCAATGAGAGAGCCATCAAGATGTTCGAGGAGATCGGTTCTCCGGATAATGTGGAGGCCTTTATCGAGCAGAAACTGGCCCGTAAGGAAAAGATTATGGGGATTGGACACCGGGTCTATAAAACCTATGACCCCCGTTCCCTTTACATGAAGAACAAGATATTGCCCATGGTCTTTGGTGAAGAGAGTATTATCGAAGTAGATGAGGAGATGGTCAACCTCTATGAGATAGCGAGGAAGATTGAGCAGGTGGTATTGGAGAAGCTATCAGAGAAGAAATTATACCCGAATGTGGATTTCTGGTCAGGCTTGATTCTGAAGGCTCTCGGCATTGAACCTGAGTATTTTACCACTATCTTTGCCCTGGGCAGGATCCTGGGCTGGGTCTCCCACTGGATAGAACATATGAAAGTAAGAAATAAGATCTTCAGGCCAGAACAGCTTTATAATGGTATCGGAGTCAGGCATATTATTCTGGATACTGAAGAAGAAGCAGCTTCTACAAACAATGTTGTTTAGAAGATTAGCATAAATTCTTTTGCAAAATTCTCCTGATGGAGTACTTCCATCAGGGGTTTTTTATTGAAAAAAATTTTTAATAAATTCAAGCTTAATTACTTGACAGCAAATGATTTGTTATAGTATACTAAACACTGTAAAGCAAAAATACTTAACAGCTGACTTCCTGCTAGTGGCTTCAATTCAGAAAAATTTGATAGAGGGTATAGGTGGTCTACATGTTGGATAAAGTTATTGAAATTGGTATATTATTTGATTTTTATGGCAGTCTGTTGACAGGTAAACAACAGGAGACCATCCAGTTATATTATTATCAGGACTTATCCTTGAGTGAGATAGCTGAAAGGCTGGAAATTAGCAGACAGGGTGTCTATGACCACCTGCACCGTGCAGAAGAGGCCTTGCGGGATTATGAAGAAAAACTGGGCTTGATTAATCGTTATAAACTACTGAAAAATGAATTGGATGAATTGGAAAAAGCCATTAAGGAATATCAGATAGAGAATACGGTCAAGAGTAATTTGATCAAGAGGGTTGAAAAGATTAAAAAACACCTATAGGGAGGAAGTTATAGATGGCATTTGAAGGGTTGGCGGAAAAGTTACAGAATGCCTTCAAAAAATTGCGGGGCAAGGGTAGGCTGAATGAACAGGATGTGAAGACAGCTCTTAAGGAAATCAGGATGGCCCTGCTGGAAGCTGACGTAAATTTCAAGGTAGTAAAGGATTTTGTTAAGAAAATAGAAGAGAGGGCTGTCGGCCATGAGGTTATGGAGAGTTTAACTCCAGCCCAGCAGGTTATCAAGATAGTAAATGAAGAATTGACAAGCCTGATGGGAGGCCAGAAAAGCGAACTTGTCTTTGCCGCCAAACCGCCAACAGTATTCATGATGGTAGGACTACAGGGTGCGGGAAAGACCACTCAGTGTGGGAAGCTGGCCCGTATTTTAAAGGAGAAAGGTAAAAACCCCTTGCTGGTTGCCGGGGATATTTACCGCCCGGCGGCAATTAAACAGCTGCAGGTCCTCGGAGAGCGGCTGGGAGTTCCGGTTTTCAGTATGGGAGACCAGCATAGCCCTGTAGATATTGCCAAAGCTGCTATCAACCATGCCAATACTGCCGGTAATGATGTGGTACTAATAGATACTGCCGGTAGATTGCATATAGATGAGGCAATGATGGATGAATTGAAGGCTATCAAGACCAACATCAAGCCTCATGAGATATTACTGGTTGTTGATGCTATGACAGGACAAGATGCAGTAAATGTAGCCCAGAACTTTGATGAGGCCCTGGGGATTGATGGAGTTATCCTGACCAAACTTGATGGAGATGCCCGTGGCGGGGCAGCCCTATCCATTAAGGCAGTTACCGGTAAGCCGATTAAATTTGTTGGTATGGGTGAGAAACTGGATGCCCTGGAACCCTTCCATCCAGACCGGATGGCTTCCCGTATCCTGGGCATGGGGGATGTCCTGACCCTGATCGAAAAGGCAGAGGCCAATATAAATGCCCAGAAAGCCATGGAGTTGGAGGAAAAACTGCGGAAGAATGAGTTTACCCTGGATGATTTTCTGGAGCAGATGGAACAGGTCAGGAATATGGGGCCACTGGAACAGATACTGGGCATGATTCCGGGTTTGTCCAGTGCCGGCCTGAAGAATCTCCAGGTGGATGAAAAGCAGCTGGACCGGATCCAGGCCATAATCTTCTCCATGACTCCGGAAGAGAGGAGGAATCCGGATATTATAAACGGCAGCCGGAGACGGAGGATTTCTGCCGGCAGCGGGACCACTATCCAGGATGTAAACCGTTTATTGAAACAGTTTAAACAGACCAAGAAGATGATGCGCCAATTGAGCGGTATGACAGGAAAGGGTAAATTTAAAGGGAGATTTCCCTTTTTCCAATAGATTATAAATATCGATTCAGTATAAAAACTTTGTTACAAAAAATATAAATATCTTGCTATAAAGAGAGCTTTATATAAAGCTCCTTTAGATAAAACTTAAAACTAACTTTAGAGAAGTTTTTATGGAGTTCTGGAAGGAGGTGAAGGTATGGCAGTAAAGATTCGTTTGAAAAGAATGGGCAGGAAGAGAAGTGCCTTTTACCGTGTAGTTGTCGCTGATGAAAGAAAACCCCGTGATGGTGGTGTTATTGAGGAATTAGGTTATTATAACCCGACCACCGAACCAGCGACAGTAAAAATTAACGAAGAGAAAGCCCTGGAGTGGTTAAATAAAGGGGCCTTACCATCTGATACCGTTAAGAGTCTTTTTAGAAAGCAAGGTATTATGGCCAAATATAATGAGCAGAAGTAAAGGGGGATTGCTCCGATGAAAGAATTGGTTGAGACAATTGCAAAAGCTATAGTCGATAATCCTGATGAAGTTCTTGTAAATGAAGTTCTAGGAGAAAAATCTGTTATACTGGAACTTTCCGTAGCTGAAGAAGATATGGGTAAGATAATCGGTAAACAGGGGAGGATCGCCCGGGCTATTCGTACAGTAGTAAAGGCTGCTGCTACCAGAGAAGGTAAAAAAGCTATAGTTGATATTCAGGATAACTAATCCCGGGGTATAGCCATGAATGACGAAAAGCTGATAAGGATAGGAAAGATTACAAAGTATCAGGGTAACAGGGGTGAGGTGAGGGTTTTACCTCTTACCGATTCGCTGGAAAGGTTTGAATTACTGGAAGAGGTCTATTTAGTTAAGGGGAATATCCGGGAATATAAAAGGATAGAATCCCTGCGCTACCATAAGAACTTTGTTATCCTGAAATTCGAGGGTGTAGATGATATCAATACTGCCCTGGAATATAGAGATTTTCAGGTCTGTATACCTGAAGAGGATTTGTTACCCCTGGAGGAAAACGAGTATTATATTGATGACTTACTCGGCTTTAATGTTGTTACCCGGGAAGGAGATTTTCTGGGAAAAATCTCTGACGTTCTTGTAACCGGCGGCACAGATGTATTTGTGGTTAAAGGTGAGGAAAAAGAATATATGATCCCGGCTGCCCTTGAGCTCATCACCGAAGTAAATGAAGAGGAAAAAAAGATGATTATTGATCCGATTCCAGGATTACTGGATCTATAGCAGGAGGGCAGGAGGTAATAAAGATGTTTTTTGATATCTTAACCTTATTCCCGGAGATGTTTACAGGCCCTTTTGATGAGAGTATAATTAAGCGGGCCAGGGAAAAGGGTATCATAGAGATAAATTTAATCAATATACGGGATTATACCACCGATAAACACAATACAGCTGATGATGCTCCCTATGGAGGAGGCGCCGGTATGGTCATGAAGCCAGAACCCATTTACCGGGCCTGGCAGGAGCTCCATGAAAAAAGGGGAGATGTTCCTGTAATAATGCTGAGCCCCCAGGGCAGGTGTCTTGACCAGGAGATTGTCAAGGAGCTGAGCCGGGAAGAAGGCCTGATACTCCTCTGCGGGCATTATGAAGGTATCGATGAGAGGGTCAAGGAATTGATTGTAACAGATGAGATTTCCATTGGTGATTATGTACTCACCGGCGGAGAGCTGGCCGCCATGGTACTGGTTGATGCAGTGGCCAGGATGTTACCCGGTGTACTGGGAGATGAAGAGTCGAAAATAGAGGATTCCTTCTATAATGGTTTACTGGATTATCCAGACTATACCCGGCCCAGAGAATTTATGGGTCTTGAGGTTCCCGAAGTTTTACTGAGCGGCAACCATGGGGAGATTGAAAAATGGCGGCGGAGGGAAGCCCTGAAGAGGACCTACCTGAGGAGGCCGGATTTACTGGAAAATAAGGAACTTAGTCCAGAGGAATTTAAAATACTGGAAGAGATAAAGCAGGAAATTGAAGGTGGAAAGAATGGGTAGAATAGATGTAGAAGTGTTTCTGGGCCTGATCCATTATCCGATCCGGAATAAACAGGGGGAGATAATCACCACGACTGTTACTAATCTGGACCTTCATGATATAGCCAGGGTCGGCAGGACATATAATATAAACAAATATTTTGTTATCCATCCTATCAAATCTCAGCAGGCCCTGGTCCGGAGGATGAAGAAATACTGGACCAGTGAATATGGGGCAAAATATATCCCTAACCGTAGTGAAGCCTTTTCTGTCCTGGAGATTGTTAGCAGCCTGGAAGAGTCCCTGGGCATAATCAGGGAGATTTGCGGTAAGGAGCCTTATCTGGTGGCTACTGATGCAAAACAATTCTCCAATTCTGTAAGTTATAGAGAGATGAGGGAGGTCATGTTTAATACAGACCGGCCAATCTATCTCATCTTTGGTACAGGATGGGGATTGACAGAAGAGATGGTAGAGTCCTGTGATTATATCCTGGAACCAGTATGGGGCCGGGGGGATTTTAATCATTTGTCTGTCCGTAGTGCAGCATCAATTATCCTGGATAGATTGCTGGCAGAAGAGTGGTGGAATGAAAAATAGATAATCTGCTTATATTTTGTAATGGAAGGAGGTTTAATGAGGATGAGCGAGATCATTAAGGAAATAGAAAAACTCCAGTTAAGGGATGATATACCTGATTTTAAAGCAGGGGATACCTTGAGAATCATGGTTAAAATCATTGAAGGTGGTAAAGAGCGTCTACAGGCCTTTGAAGGTATCGTAATCAGCCGTCAGGGCACTGGTGTCCGTGAAACCTTTACCATCAGGAAGGTATCCCACGGTGTTGGTGTTGAAAGGATTTTCCCTGTCCATTCACCGAGGATTGCTGAATATAAAGTTTTATCCCGTGGTGATGTAAGGAGGGCCAAGCTATATTACCTCCGTCAAAGAAGGGGTAAAGCAGCCCGTGTTAAGACCAAACGGGAAGTTAAAAAATAAGAGTACAGGATTTAAAACAGTTAAGAAAACAAGAACTTTAACAATATCTAAGATGGGGCGGGAATTACCTGTCCCTTTTTAGATATTCTGGGAGAAAAAATACAAGGGGTTGTTAATAGATGATTCAATGGTACCCGGGACATATGGCAAAAACGAGGAGGATACTGGAAAAGGATTTAAAGATAGTGGATCTGGTGGTGGAGGTCCTGGATGCCAGAATACCGCTTAGCAGTCAAAACCCTGAACTCGCTGAGCTCCTGGGAAATAAAAAGAAAGTCGTAGTCCTGAATAAAATGGACCTGGCGGACAGGACCATTTCTGAGCAGTGGAAGAACTATTTTGCCAGGGATTATCCGGTAGTCCTGGTCAATTCCCTGACCGGTGAGGGGATAAAGGATTTGCTTTCCTTCATAGAGGCAGAAGGAAGGGAGATCAATCAAGTCCTGCTGGAGAAGGGCCGCAATAAAAGGGATATCAGGATTATGGTAGTGGGGATACCCAATGTAGGCAAATCGGCCCTGATCAATGTACTGGCAGGAGTTAAATTTGCCAGGACCGGTAATAAACCGGGAGTGACCAGGGGCAGGCAGTGGATAACTGTCCGTAAGAATATCCAGCTGCTGGATACACCAGGTATATTATGGCCTAAGTTTGATGATGAGGATGTGGGTTACCGGCTGGCCCTGACAGGGGCAATCCGGGATGAGGTCTATGATGAAGAGGCGGCAGCCTGTAAACTCATAGAATATATAATAGAGATTGATAAAACAATCCTGGAAGAGGCCTATGATATAGAGTTTGATCCAGACCAGGAAATATCTTATGATATATTGGGTAAAGTTGGACAGAGGACCGGCTGCCTGATGAGTGGTGGCAGGATTGACATGGGCAGGGCTGCCAGTAGGCTGATCAATGATTTCCGGAGAGGGAAACTGGGCAGTATATCCCTGGAAGTACCTGGAGATGATAGTTAATGAATTGGCAGAAATATACTATCAAAGAGATTGAAAAAATGCTATTTGCCGATACGGGTTCAGAGATGAATGAGACCCTGCTGGAATCCCTGGCCAGGGATGAACGGTCCGGGGTGCAGAAACTACTGGTCAGATACAGGAAACTGCTCATCGAAGAGGAAGCCAGGAGGCAGAGATGGGAGAGGATGAGGGAATTCTCCCGGAAAATACGGGTAAATGGATATCGTTTTATTGCCGGAATAGATGAGGCCGGGAGGGGGCCTCTGGCCGGGCCTGTCGTGGCTGCAGCAGTTATCCTGGACCCGGAAGAACCCATCTATGGACTGGATGATTCCAAGAAACTGACCGGGAAAAAGCGGGAAGAGTTATATGATATAATCATGGAAAAGGCCCTGGCTGTTGCAGTCGGGATAGTGAACAATAAGGTTATTGACCGGAAGAATATCCTCCAGGCTACCTTTCAAGCCATGAGTGAGGCTGTCAATAAATTGTCCCGGACTGCTGATTATGTACTGATTGATGGGAATATGGAGATACCCGGCCTGGACATCCCCCAGGAGGCGGTAATAGATGGTGACCAGAATGTTGATGCCATTGCTGCAGCCTCCATCATAGCCAAGGTGACCAGGGACCGGATTATGGATAAATACCATGAGTTTTACCCTGAATATGGCTTTGACAGGAATAAGGGCTATGGGACCAGTGAACATATCGAAGCGTTGAAAAAATACGGACCTACTCCCATCCACCGTTATTCCTTTACTATAGTTAATAATTATTTTTTTGAAAAGGTGAAAGACAGCATTCATTTAGCAAGAAATAAGGAGGAACTAAGGGATATCGGCCAGACGATAGCTGATTATGCTCTTTTTTCCGAAGAGAATCTGGCTGTTTTACGACAAATTTATAAGAGGAGATATTATGAGGTTTCAGGAGAATAGTGAAATACGGCAGTTCGCGAAATCCTGCCTTATCAAAACTAAGGAGTTGATTATTAATGAAATTTAATGCAAAGCAGATTACTAAACTGGCCCTTGTTGCGGCCATCTATGTTGTTATAACACTTGCAGTTGCCCCTTTTTCTTTTGGCAGGATGGGGGGCTTTCAGGTGCGGATAAGTGAAGCCATGACCCTGCTGCCCTTTTTCTGGGGGGAACCGGCAGCAATTGCTCTCTGGCTTGGCTGTATGCTGGCCAATTATATCGGTGGTCTGGGGGTTATCGATATTATCCTGGGTTCAGCCCTGACTCTTGTGGCCGGACTTCTGACTGCCAGGACACGTAATATCTATATTGCCGGAATTTATCCTGTAGTAATAAATGCTTTTGGTGTGGCCTTAATATTGTATTATACTCTGGAATTGCCTTACTGGTTATCTGTTTTTCAGGTTGCTGTGGGACAATTTATCTCAGTCTATGTTATTGGCCTGCTTCTGGTAAGGATTTTAAGGAGATATGATTTTTTTGATAAGTACTTATAGTTTATTTCATAGAGTTTAATTTCTAACTACAGTTGATAATTGGCGGAAATACAGAAAGTATTTAAGCAGTGGATAAAGTAAGTATAAAATATAATAAATATAATAGGAGAGGAGCAAGTGATATGGCAGAGATAATTAACCCGATTCTGAAAGGATTTAACCCGGACCCTTCAATTATCAGGGTAGGTGATGATTATTTTATCGCTACATCTACCTTTGAATGGTTCCCGGGAGTTCAGATCCATCATTCCCAGGATTTGATTAACTGGCGCCTGGTAAAAAGGCCCCTGGAGAAGCTTTCCCAGTTAAACATGAAGGGAAACCTTGATTCCGGGGGAGTCTGGGCACCCTGTTTGACCTATCATGATGGAGTCTTTTATCTGGTCTATACTGATGTAAAACATAGTGGAGGTATCTGGAAGGATACCCATAATTATCTGGTGATGACCGATGATATCTATGGAGAGTGGTCTGAGCCAATCTACCTGAATAGCAGTGGTTTTGATCCATCCCTTTTTCATGATGATGACGGCCGGAAATGGCTGGTAAATCTGGTCTATGACCACCGCAAGGATAAGAATACCTTTGGCGGTATCCTCTTACAGGAGTATTGTCCGGAGGAGAAGAGGCTGGTGGGCCCCATCAAGAACATTTTCCGGGGTACAGAACTGGGCTTTACTGAAGGTCCCCATCTATATAAAAAGGATGGCTATTACTACCTCCTGACTGCAGAAGGTGGTACCTGGTATGACCATGCCGTTACCATTGCCCGTTCCCGGAATATTGATGGCCCATATGAAGTCCATCCAGAAAACCCAATCCTGACTTCAAAGGGTGATCTTACTTTGCCCCTGCAGAGGGCCGGCCATGCAGACCTGGTTGAAACCCGGGATGGTGAATGGTATATGGTTCATCTCTGCAGCCGGCCTCTGGAGGGAAGGCAGCGGTCTATCCTGGGCCGGGAGACTGCCATCCAGAAGATAGAGTGGCGGGACGGCTGGCCCTATCTAGTGGGAGGTGGCAACAGGCCGGCCCTGAGGGTTCCAGCTCCTGACCTGCCAGAGAGGAAGTGGGAAGAGAAGCCTGCCAGGGATGATTTTGACAATGAAGAGCTAGATATGGTTTACCAGACCCTGCGGATCCCCCTGGGTGAGGACCAGATGACCCTGAAAGAAAGGCCGGGTTATCTGAGGTTGAAAGGTGCAGAAACCTTGAGTTCACTACACCGGCAGAGCCTTGTGGCCAGGAGACAGGAGCATCTCTGCTATACGGCTACTACCTGCCTGGAGTTTGAGCCGGAAACCTTTCAACAGATGGCTGGCCTGGTCTGTTATTATAACACACAGAACTGGTATTATTTAAAGGTATCCTGGGATGAGGAAAAGGGTAAAAGCCTGGGTATACTCAGTTGTGACCGGAATGACTTCGATGAACCCATGGATGAAGAAATCTCCCTGGAGGGTGTAGATAGGGTCTATCTCCGGGTGATGGTGGATTATGATAAACTCCAGTTCTATTATTCTACTGATGAGAAGGAGTGGCAGAAAGTTGGTCCGGTACTGGATGCCAGCATTTTATCCGATGAATATGCCACCTATGATAAAAAGTTTGGTTTTACCGGAGCCTTTGTCGGTATCTGTTGCCAGGACCTGACCGGCAGGAGGAAGGTAGCTGACTTTGATTACTTTGAGTATACCGGCAGGGATGAATAGTTATAGTTAAAGTGATTATATGTGATTATGCTTCTATAAGGCCCCTCTGGCTCACTGCCCGAGGGGCTTTTTTTATTGGGAATATATAGAATTGTTTTAATAAAAAGCCTGAAATAGGGAAAAAAATATGTTATACTAATATCAGTTATAAAGAGAAAGAAGACCAGGAATGAGGGGGTATTGGATTGAAGCTGGATTATTTAAGGGATTTCAGGGATGAATTTGCTGGCTATACGGAGCTGCGCCTGCAGGAAAATACCAATATTTATTTGAGATTGCTCAATGGCGATCTGGTTGATAATTACAAAAAGACTGCAGGAGGTGTTTCCGCAAGGGTCTATAAAGACGGGGTGTTTGGTTTTGCCTCCAGCCCCCTGATTGATAAAGGGAATGTCAGGGAGGTCATCAAAAAATCCGGGGAGAATGCCGTCCTGTTGGCAGGGATGGAAAGGCTGAATAAAGGAAACCTGGCTGAAGAAGGCCATGAGATTATCAAGGATTTCTCCACAACCAGGCCCAGGGCCTCCCGGAAAGAGATGATTGAATTTTTGCAGGAATTATATGATTATACAGTCAGGAAATATAGCGATATAAAGGCCAGTACCTTTGTACTGAACAGCCTGGATATGGAGAAAAACCTGGTGACTTCCTTTGATACATATGCCTACACCATGGTTCCCAGGACCATCCTGGTGATGAGCCTGGTCATGGAAAAAGACGGAATTATATATGACCTTTCTGATCTGGTAGGAGGATTGGGTCAATATGAAGACTTCTTTACTGAGCCAGAAAAAATATATGGACAGATAGACACCCTTTATAAAAGGTTGAGGGAGAAGGCAGAGGGGGTCTATCCTGAGGCAGGTTTCAAAGAAGTCATACTGGATTCGAAGATTTCCGGTATCCTGGCCCATGAAGCCATTGGCCATACAGTTGAGGCAGATTTCGTAAAAAGCGGTTCTGTGGCCAGGGACTATCTCAATAAAGAGGTTGGCTCAGAACTGGTCAATCTGGTTGATTTTGCTGCAGAATATGAGAATAAACCCTGTCCGGTCCCGGTCTATATCGATGATGAAGGGACAAAAGCGGAAGATGTGGTCATCATCAAGGATGGTATCCTGAAGAATTACATGAATAATAAGGAACTGGCTCTGGAGTTTGGTACAGCACCAACCGGTAATGCCAGGGCTTATGCTTTTTCTGATGAACCCCTGGTCAGGATGAGGAATACGGCCTTCCTGCCTGGAGAGCATACCCTGGATGAGATGATTGCCTCAATTGAGGATGGTTATTACCTGATTGAGACCAATAACGGGCAGGCAGATGCTACCAGTGAGTTCATGTTCGGAGTTACTTTCGGTTATGAGATTAAGAATGGAAAGCTGGGCAAGGCTATCAAAGAGACCACTATCTCCGGTGTGGCCTTTGATGTACTGAAGACGGTCAGCATGGTCTCCGATGAGATGTACTGGTCCATCGGGGGGATGTGTGGTAAAAAGCAGAGCATACCGGTGAGTTTTGGCGGACCGGCCATAAAATGCAAGGTAAATATAGGGGGTAAGTAATATGGAATTACTCGATAAGTGTCTGGCGCTACTGAAGGAAAAAGGTGCTGACGAGGGAGAGGTATCCCTGACCCATTTCCAGAATGAAGAGATGGAATTGAAGGCTGGTGAAATCAGCCTCCTGCGTTCCAGGGATGAGTACCATCTGACCCTGCAGGCGATTGTGGATAAGAAAAAGGCCAGTATCCAGATCAATAAGATAGATGATGAGGCCATTGCAGAGGCTGTAACTGAGCTGCTGAGGAATGCTGAAAATTCCCAGGCGGATGAAGCAAACGAGGTCTCAGGCCAGATTCAGGAGAGGGAATTCAGTGATTTCAAAGATAATTATGATCCGGAGCTGATGTATAAAAGACTGGATAGGTTCAGGGAAAAGGCTGAGGCTGATTACCCGGACCTGGTCCTGGAAGGGGCTCTCCTGGAGTATCAGAATAAATTCAATTATTACCGGAACACAAAGGGGGTAAAACTGTCTTCCAATTATGATAAGTATTTATTTTATGCCAGCTTTTTCGGCAGGAGGGATGAGCTCACATCTTCCATGAACGGTACAGGTATTGCCCTGGAGAACCTGGAAGGAGATTTATATGAACTGGCTTCCCTGCCTTCTTTAATGAGGGAGGCGGTTGAACATCTGGATGCAAGATTAATAGATGGGAAAAAATTCAGTGGTGATATCCTTATTACACCGGATTCCCTGAGTGGGCTCCTGTATTCAATCTTATCCCATCTGGGTAACAGCATGTTAATTGCTGGCACTTCCTATTTCAAGGACAAATTAAATGAAAAGGTCCTGAATGAAAAGTTTACCCTGAGGACAGAGCCGGTTTCAGAATATCTGGCTGTTAAAGATTATTATGGCGGAGATGGTATTATCAACCGCAATGATTATATCTTCGAGAAGGGTGTTCTAAATAATTATCTGCTGGATTTATACGGTTCAAAAAAGACCGGCCTGGAGCGGGGGCCTTCGACTGGAAGTAATTTAGTGGTTGAGGCCGGGGATAAATCCCTTCCTGAAATGATAGCTTCCATTGACAGAGGGATTATCCTGGGCAGGTTTTCCGGCGGCCATCCGGCTACAAATGGGGATTTTTCCGGGGTGGCTAAAAACAGTTATTATATAGAAGATGGAGAGATAAAATATCCCATAAAGGAAACCATGATTAGCGGCAATCTCTTTGAACTATTCCAGAATATTGTGGGGATTAGCAGGGAGAGGGTTAACTTTGGTTTTAATTTTTTCCCCTATATCCATGCCAGGGAGATAGTTATTTCTTCAAGATGAGCCTGAAAGATTTGACTTGTCTATCTCTTTCTGCTATTATATATTTGTAATTCGGAAAAAATTGAATATTTACCTCATATATTTGTGGGGATATGGCTCACAAGTTTCTACCAGATAGCCGTAAACTATCTGACTATGAGGGAAGTGTACTTAGGGTTCCGGTCTGCACCTACAGATGTCTGGACCGAGCGGTACAGATATATTTTATATATTACACCGAAGGGATAAAAGCCCAGGCGGGGAGGTTCTACTCATGTCAAAAAAAAGTAGATATTTCCGCCTGGTTTTTTTTAATATCAGGAAAATTTCTTGTCTTTAAGCTGCCCAGGCAGCAAAACCGGGAAGGAGGGGGTAGTGTTGAAAGTACTGGTCATTGGTAATGGAGGGAGGGAGCATGCCCTTAGTTGGAAGCTGGCCTGCTCCGGTAAAGTAAAAAAAATATACATAGCACCGGGAAATCCAGGAACTGGAGAATTGGGAGAGAATATCCCTATCGAGGCACTGGATTTTTCTGCTTTAGTGAAATTCGCCAGGGATGAGGGGGTTGATCTGACCTTTGTCGGCCCGGAAGAACCACTGGTAAAGGGGATTGTAGATAGGTTTCAGGAAGAGGGATTGAGGATTTTCGGCCCCAATAAGGAGGCGGCCAGGCTGGAAGGGAGCAAGGTTTATTCCAAATGGTTTATGAAAAAATATCAGATACCTACAGCAGAATATGAGGTGTTTGATGATGCAGAGGAAGCCATTGCCTATATAAAGGGGAAGGAATTACCCCTGGTCATTAAGGCAGAAGGACTGGCTGCAGGGAAGGGGGTCATAGTGGCCAGGACCAGGGAAGAAGCCCTGGCCGGGGTCAATTCTATCCTGGTGGATAAGGTCTATGGTTCAGCCGGAGTCAGGATAGTAGTGGAGGAGTTCCTTACCGGGGAGGAAGCTACTATACTGGCTTTTACAGATGGCAAAACCATTGTCCCCATGCTGGTTTCCCAGGACCACAAACAGGTTTATGAAAAGGACCAGGGGCCTAATACGGGAGGAATGGGGGCCTATGCTCCAGCACCCCTTGTAGACCAGGCCTTGATGGAGCGGGTTTACAGGGAGGTCCTCCTGCCCACTTTACAGGGCCTGCAGAGTGAAGGCATCGATTACAGGGGAGTCCTCTATTGTGGGCTCATGATAAAAGACGGGGTACCTAAAGTGCTGGAATATAATGTGCGTTTTGGTGACCCGGAAGCCCAGGTCATTTTACCATTATTGAAATCAGACCTGGTGGAGATAGCAGAGGCGGTAATCGAAGGCCGGCTGGAGGAGCGGGAGATAGAGTGGCATGATAAAAAGTCCCTCTGTGTGGTCATGGCCTCAGGCGGCTATCCCGGGGAATATGCCACCGGGAAAGAGATTACCGGCCTGGAAGAAGCCGGTTCCCTGCCTGATATACAGGTCTTCCAGGCAGGGACAAAATGGGAAGGAGATAAGTTATTGACTGCCGGGGGCAGGGTGCTGGCGGTGACTGCAACCGGGGACAGTTTTGAAGAAGTCAAAGAGAAGGCCTATAGGGCTGTTGATAAGATCTATTTCCCTGATTTCCATGTCCGCCGGGATATCGGCTGGAAAATATTCAGGGATAGCTAGATGGATAATAAATAAGATAATATTATATAGAAATCTATATAATGGTATAATTAAAGAAGGAGTGTCAGGCAAGCTTACAGGAGGTGTATTACCATGACAGCAAAAGTTGGTATTCTAATGGGAAGTGATTCTGATTTACCGGTAATGAAGGATGCTGCTGAGGTACTGGATGAGTTTCAGATTCCCTATGAACTGACAGTCATATCTGCCCACCGCAATCCGGAAAAGCTTTTCCGCTATGCCGGGAGTGCAGAGGAGAGGGGATTGAAGGTAATTATTGCAGGGGCAGGAGGTGCAGCCCATCTGCCCGGTGTAATTGCCGCCCATACAGTTTTGCCTGTAATCGGGGTGCCCATCAAGACCTCTACTCTGAATGGCCTGGATTCCCTATTTTCCATAGTCCAGATGCCTGGCGGGGTCCCGGTTGCTACTGTAGGGATCAATGGGGCGAAGAATGCCGGTTTACTGGCAGTACAGATGCTGGGGCTGGCTGATGAGGCCTTACAGGAGAGATTTACAGAGTATAAAAAGGCAATGGCGGAAAGGATAGACGATGTCGGTGCTGAAGTGGAGAGACTGGGCTATCAGGAGTATCTGAAGAAAAGGGGTAGTTAAACATGTACAAGCGGAATATTTTTGAGAATATCAGTCCTCTGGACCACCGTTATTCCCTGCCCCGGGAGGATTTCCAGGAATATGCTCAGTATTTATCCGAGAAAGCCAGGATAGGATACCAGGCCAGGGTAGAGGGGGCCCTGGTTAAGGTCCTGGCCAGGAGGGGTATCTGCAGCCAGGAGGCAGCCCGGGAGATCCTGGGGGCCATAGAGGAGATTACTCCGGAGGAGGTTTATGAGGAAGAGAGAAAGACCAGGCATGATATCAGGGCACTGGTCAATTGTATCCAGCGGAAGGTCAGCCCTGCGGCCAGGCCTTATGTGCATTTTACAACAACCTCCTTTGATATAGTGGATACAGCCAATTCCCTCCGTTTCAAGGAGGCAAGCGAGAAACTGCTGCTGCCCAGATTATATGAGCTGGAGAAATTGTTGATGGAGATTGCCCTGCGGGAGAAGGATACCCTGCAGATAGGCAGGACCCATGGCCAACATGCAGTCCCGATAACCTTTGGTTTTGCTATGGCCGAATATGTCAGCAGGCTGGGGAACAGGATCAGGGAGATTAGGGAGAAGAGCCAGAGGCTGGTAGGGAAAATTGCCGGTGCCGTTGGAGCCTATAATGCCGGTCATCTTTTCTTTGCTGATCCAGAGGAATTTGAAAGGGAGGTCCTGGCTGAACTGGGACTGGAGCCTGGTTCCCATTCTACCCAGATAGTTGAGCCGGAAGCCATGACAGATTTTATCCATGCCCTGGTTTCCTGTTTCGGGGTCCTGGCCAATCTCAGTGATGATATGCGCCACCTACAGCGTTCGGAGATAGGCGAGGTGGGGGAATACTTTGCTGCTGAGCAGGTAGGTTCTTCCACTATGCCCCATAAGCGGAATCCCATTAATTATGAGAATGTAAAGAGCCTCTGGAAGAAATTCATGCCGGGGATGGTAACAGTATATATGGACCAGATTTCCGAGCACCAGAGAGATTTGACTGATTCTGCTTCCAGCCGTTTCCTGCCGGAAATTGCAGCAGGTCTTCTGATGGCTGTGCAGAGATTGCAGAGGGTTCTGGGCAGGATGCAGGTAGATAGAGAGAATCTGGAGAAGAACTTTGCCATGAGCAGGGAGATGATTGTAGCCGAACCCCTCTATATACTGCTGGCTTCCCACGGTCATCCGGATGCCCATGAGGCAGTGCGGAGATTGACCCTGGAGGCAGAGGAAAAGGGGATGCCTTTACGGGAACTGCTGTTGGAGAAGGATGAATTGAAGACCTATTGGGAGAGGTTTACAGAAAGGCAACGGGATTTACTGCTTAATCCGGAGCGATATACCGGTATTGCTGCTGATAAGACAGAGAGGGTAGTGGAAAACTGGAAAAAAGAATTGGGAATATAGGAGGGAAACAGGAATGGAGAAAAAAGAGTTAATGTATGAAGGTAAGGCCAAGATAATATTTAAGACTGCTGATGAGGATAAGGTAATAGTAAAGTTTAAGGATACTGCAACAGCCTTTGACGGTAAGAAAAAGGGCGAGATTGAGGAGAAAGGTTTGCTGAATGCAGCCATTTCAGCCATATTCTTTAAATTACTGGAGGAAAAGGGCATCCCCACTCATTTTGTGGAGCTGATTACTGTTGATGAGATGCTGGCCAGGAAGGTAGAGATAATACCCATTGAGGTAGTGGTGAGGAATATTGCTGCCGGCAGCCTGGTGAGGAGGTTGGGTTTCCCGGAGGGAGAGGCACTGGAACACCCCATCCTGGAGTTTTACTTCAAGGATGATGACCTGGGAGATCCTCTGATGAATGAGTATCATATCTTTGGTAAAAAATTGGCTACAGCTGAGGAATTAGAGGTAATCAAAAAAATGGCCTTTGAGATAAATGAAGTCCTTATCGCCTTCCTGAAGGAGAAGGGTATTGAATTAGTGGACTTCAAGCTGGAATTTGGCCGGGATGATAATGGAAAGATTTATCTGGCCGATGAAATTTCACCGGATACTTGCCGTTTCTGGGACAGCGAGACAAATGAAGTGCTGGATAAGGACCGTTTCCGTAAGGACATGGGTAATGTAGAGGAAGCTTACCGGGAAGTGCTGGCAAGATTGCAGGACTAAGGAAGTGTGTTCAAACAGGTAATAATAAGAACAAGGGAGCTGTTAGTCAATGACAGAATTCTATGATCTGGCAGAGGACAAGATGAAGGAGGAATGTGGTGTCCTGGGTATCTTTTGTCCGGAGAGGGCCAGTGACATTCCTTTCCTGTCCTATCTAGGTCTCCTTTCTTTGCAACACAGGGGTCAGGAGAGTGCCGGTATCTGTATTAATCAGAAAGGAAATTTTAAAATACATAAGGGGATGGGCCTGGTCGAGAATGTTTTCAAGCAGGAGAAACTGGCCGGCCTGGCCGGGGAGATGGCCATAGGCCATGTTCGCTATTCCACTACCGGCTCTACTTTAGCAGCCAATATTCAACCCCTATTGATTAGCTGTATAAAGGGGGATCTGGCTCTGGCCAATAACGGAAACCTGATTAACGGCCCGGAACTGAGATTGAGTCTGGAATCTCACGGCTCTATCTTCCATTCCAGCCTTGATACAGAGGTCATTGCCCATCTGGTAGCCCGTTCCTTTGAGGAAAATATCATTGATGCTTTTCAACAGAGTCTGTATCAGCTGAAGGGAGCCTTCAGTATGGTGGCTCTGACTGCAGACAGCCTGCTGGCCTGCCGGGACCCCTATGGTTTCAGGCCCCTGGTCCTGGGCAGGTTGGGAAACGGTTATGTGGTGGCATCTGAAACCTGTGCCTTTGATCTAATGGGTGCGGAATTCTTAAGGGAAGTGGAGCAGGGAGAACTGTTGATAATCAATAAAGAAGGGTTGAAGAGTATTAAATATGCCAGTGAAAGGCCCGGCCGTTTCTGTGTTTTTGAGTTTATTTATTTTGCCCGGCCGGACAGTCATTTCCTGGGGAAAAATGTCCACCTGGCCAGGAAGGCCATGGGCCGGGAACTGGCTGCAGAATTGAATATAGAGGCTGATCTGGTGATACCGATACCCGATTCCGGAACAGCAGCAGCCCTCGGTTTTTCGGAGGAATCTGGCATCCCCTTTTCCCAGGGTATCCTGCGCAACAGATATATAGGGAGGACATTTATCCAGCCCATGCAGGAGATCCGTGACCTGAAGGTCAGGATAAAACTGAGTCCGGTCAAGGAGATCATAAAAGGGAAAAGGGTTATCCTGGTGGATGATTCCATTGTCCGGGGAACAACCAGCAAACAGATTATCAGCAGTGTCAGGGAAGCCGGTGCCACAGAGGTACATCTGGCCATATCTTCTCCACCGGTCAAGGACCCCTGTTTTTATGGTTTGGATACCTCCAAAAGAAAGGATCTTATTGCCAGAGAGATGAGTCCAGAGGAGATTGCCAAATATATTGGTGCAGATTCCTTGACCTATCTTAGCCATGAGGGCCTGCTGAAATCTCTGGATGCGGATGGTACAGGGTTCTGTACTGCCTGTTTTACCGGAGAATATCCATTAGAAGTAAAGAAAAGTTAAGGGGGAACTGCAATGGGCTTAAAATACAGTGATGCCGGTGTAAATATAGATGCCGGAAACCAGTTTGTGAAAAAGATAAAGAAGGATGTAGAGGAAACCTTTAATCCTGCTGTTTTACAGGGGATAGGCGGTTTTGCCGCCCTATATGCCCCCGATCTGGGCACCTATAAGGAGCCGGTCCTGGTCTCAGGTACTGATGGTGTAGGTACTAAGTTGAAGATTGCCTTTTTGTTGGATAAACATGATACAGTAGGTATAGATCTTGTGGCCATGTGTGTCAATGATATCCTGACAATTGGGGCCAGGCCCTTATTTTTCCTGGATTATCTGGCTGTTGCCAGACTGGAAACAGAAAAGGCTGCTGCCATTGTTTCCGGAATCGCCAGGGGCTGTAAGGAGGCAGGCTGTGCCCTGATCGGCGGTGAGACTGCTGAGATGCCCGGTTTCTATCAGCCCGGGGAATATGACCTGGCTGGTTTTGCCGTAGGTATTGTGGACAGGGAGAAGATGATTACCGGGGAAAGGATTAAGGCTGGGGATAGGATTATAGGCCTGGCTTCCAGCGGCTTACATAGTAATGGCTATTCCCTGGTCAGGAAAGTTTTCCTGGAGAAGGAAAATCTTGACCTGCAGGAAGCCCTGGAAGAGGGTGGTAAATCCCTTGGGGAAATCCTACTGCAGCCTACCAGAATATATGTGCAGACCATCCTGAAACTGCTGGAGGATTATGATATCAAGGGTCTGGCCCACATAACTGGAGGAGGCCTGCTGGAGAATGTTCCGCGGATTTTACCTGAAGGATTGACAGCCAGGATAGAGAAAGACAGCTGGCCGGTGGCTGAGGTGTTTAAGGAACTACAGAGACTGGGTGGGATTGCTGAAGAAGAAATGTACCGGACCTTTAATATGGGCATAGGCATGGCAGTAATCGTAGGGAATGAAGAAGCAGATAGTGTAATGGAGGCTGCCTCTAATCTGGGTGAGGAGGCCTATCTCATCGGAGAAATCGTCCAGGACGATGCAGGGATAATCATAGAGTAGCCTTTCTAAATGCTTTAATAATCCAAATAAACTCAGTTAAATGAGAATGATTTGTTGAGCTCAGAAGTTTACTTATCTAAAGATAGAGGTGTTGAAACCATGTTAAAGATTGGAGTATTGGTTTCCGGTAATGGCAGCAACCTACAGGCTATTATCGATAAGATAGAGGCAGGAGAATTGAAGGCTGAGATAAGTTTAGTTATCAGCGACCGGGAAGAGGCCTTTGCCTTAAAGAGAGCAGCCAATCATGGCATCGAAGGTTTGTTTATTGACCCGGAAAGATTCGGGAATAAGAGGGAATTTGAAGAAAGACTGGTCCAGCTTTTGAAGGAAAGAGGGGTAGAGCTGGTAGTCATGGCCGGTTTCATGCGCCTCCTTGGCCCTTGTTTTATCAGGGAGTTCCAGCAGCAGGTCATGAATATTCATCCATCCCTGCTCCCTTCCTTTCCCGGTTTACGGCCACAGAGACAGGCTCTGGAACATGGGGTGAAGATTAGCGGCTGTACCGTACATTTTGCCGATGAAGGTATGGATACCGGGCCGATTATTCTGCAGGGAGCCGTTCCTGTATATGATGATGATACGGAAGAGACCCTGAGTGCCCGTATTCTGGAGAAAGAACACGAACTTTATCCGGAAGCCATCAAACTATACAGTGAAGGCAGATTAAAGATTGAGGGCAGGAAGGTCAGGATATTATAGGATTTTTCTTCAGGATTAAAGGAAGTTAACTTTAAGTAACATGATTCGGTTATGATAAAAATTTGAGAGTAAATTTAAACTGGAAAGGGGAGTGGAAAATGGCAAAGATTAAAAGGGCCCTGCTCAGTGTTTCCAATAAGCAAGGTATAGTCGATTTTGCCAGGGAACTGGAGAACCTGGGAATTGAGATTATTTCAACAGGTGGTACATATAGAATGTTGTCAGAGGCCGGTGTAAAGGTAATCCCTATAGAAGAGGTGACCGGTTTCCCGGAAATGATGGATGGAAGGGTAAAGACACTGCATCCCAATATACATGCCGGGATACTGGCCCTGAGGGACAGGCGGGAGCATATGGAGGAGCTGGAAAAACAGGGTATAACTCCTATCGATCTGGTGGTCTGTAATCTCTATCCCTTTGCTGAGACTATTGCCCGGGAAGGCGTGACACTGGCTGAGGCAGTGGAGAATATAGACATAGGCGGGCCGACCATGATAAGGGCTGCAGCCAAGAATTTTTTAGATGTGGCAGTTGTAGTGAATCCGGAGGATTATGATTTTATCATTAAGGAGTTAAAGGGAAATGATTCTACTCTGAGCGAAGAGGTTACTATGAAATTGGCCTATAAGGCCTTCCAGCATACGGCTGAATATGATTATCTGATACAGGATTATCTACAAAAGCTTGTTTATAAGGTAGAGGAAGGAGATTTTCCTGAAATACTCCTGAGCAAATATAGGAAGAAGCTGGACCTCCGTTATGGAGAGAACCCCCATCAGAAGGCTGTCTTCTATGAGGAACTGGAGCAAAATGAACCTTCTGTATCCACAGCCAGGCAGCTCCATGGCAAGGAATTGTCCTTCAATAATATCAATGACAGTAATGGGGCATTGGAACTGGTTAAGGAATTTACCGATACTCCAGCAGTGGCCATAATCAAACATGCCAATCCCTGTGGTATGGCGATTGGCAGCACCTTACTGGAGGCCTACAGGAAAGCCTATGAGGGGGATCCCCTGTCTGCCTATGGGGGAATCATAGCCTTGAATGGCCAGGTTACAGGGGAACTGGCCAGGGAAATTGCCGGGGAAA
>JAAYRT010000007.1 GCA_012518635.1 Halanaerobiaceae bacterium
ATAGGTATTTTTTAATCGGACTAATACTCTAATATCCCTTAAGGAAATACTTTTTTATAACATAATTCAGCCAGTCAACATAATATATAACAGGAATAATATATGGAAAGGAGTAGTGCAGATGAGTGAAGTCAATGACCTGAGCCCGGAAAGATTCCCCTGTCCAGATGATTATGAAAGATTACTGGAAGAGTTACGCATAATGGCTGGTAGAGAAGAAAGAGATCTTGAATTATACACTTTTCTAATAGATCAGGTTACTCCACAAATTGGACTGCAGCGAGAAGATGATCGCTTTGTAACCAACCGCACGGTACTTCGAACCAATCGTGATGTTACCAGGCGCAACCTGGAAATCCTTGAAGAAACATACCGTGATTTAACAGGAGAAAGAATAGTGCCTATCAGACAACGTTTTGTATTACCGGTAAGTTATCGTGCCGGTCTGGAACGGGCCATAATGCATGAATTAAGAGATGCAGAAATATACAGGGATATGATTCTTAACCTGCCGGAAGGAATGCTGACTCAAACTGCCTTCAGGCTCTTCACCAACACAATGTTGAACATTGACAGGGCCAATTTTCTCTTCAGCCGGACAACAATTTAAACCCTTCAGTTTCTTAAAAAAACCCCCGGAATAGGGGTTTTAAAACGGAAAAAAGGCCGTCATTTTTCGACAGCCTTTTTTCCCTTCATCCTATATACTACTGTGATTTTTACTATGTTCTTAAAATGCATTATGTCCTTATGCACTTACCTGGTCTTGCATTTTTTCCAGGCAATCCCGACATACTATCTTATTTTTATACTCGATGGTATTTTCTGCACTCTTGCAGAAAATACATGCGGGCTGATATTTTTTCAGGATTACACTGTCTTCATCAACATAGATCTCCATGGGATCTTTTTTGTTGATATTCATGGTTTTACGTAATTCCTTCGGCAACACAATTCGACCTAAATCGTCAATTTTTCTAACAATACCTGTTGCTTTCATGATTTCATCTCCTCCTTTATCTTTATTATAGTAAAATTTGGTTATCCTGTCAATATATTTTGTTAAGTTTTGACGATTTTTTTAAAATATTTGTTTTTAATGCAAAATAACTGCTAACTGGATTCTCCCCTATTATTTGACAAAATACCATTAATAAAGCGGGCCGAGCTGTCATCTGCATATTCCCTGGCAATCTCCACCGCCTCATTAATGGCTACAGCAATCGGTATCTCCTGCTCTATCTCATATAAGGCAATCCGGATGATATTCCTTTCTACATAAGCTATCCTTTCGACACTCCAGTTTATTGCCCTCTTATCTATCTCCTCATCAAGCCTTTCCCTGTTTTTAACTACTCCCAGGACCAGTTCCTCAAAATAATGTGAACCAGTAAGCAGGTTTTCCTCTTTAAAATTATCTATCCTCCTGAGTGCTGCTTCTTCTCTAAGTTCATCTGTTAAATCCAGGCCGTACAATATTTGCAGGGCCCAGATCCTTTCCTGACGACGATTTACCTTTACCATATTGATCTCCTTTATCTCCTTTTACTTAATTTATTATTCCAATAAATCTTTTCAACTACAACTATTCCTTAAATTGTGGTGGAAGCAACCTGTCCAGAAGTTTTTTAAAATCACCTTCCTGATCCCAGCGAGAGCCTATGTAGTAACCGATAGATGTCAATATTAACATCAGGAAAGTTTTCCAGAAACCGATCAGCAGGATGAAAATAGCAGTAAGGAACCCGATAATAGTACCATATACCTTTCCCTTATTATTGGAAATTATCTCTCTCAGCTGGTACCAGATATTAACATCCATCTTTTATTCACCTTTCTCATTTTCCTTACTGATTTCTTTTACCAGTACCTTAATGGCTTTTACATTTACACCGGTAGTATCTTCAATATGGGTTTTAACCAGTTCCTGCAGGTTCCTGCTAATTTCCGGTATAGACATGCTGGGATAAACTTCAGTATCCAATTCGATAAAAATACCATCATCGACTGCCTTGATCCGGTTATTTATAGCTACTACCCCTTCCTGTTCAATGGCTATATTCTTAACCAGGCTGTCCAGGGCATCTATAGTAATATCCACATTACCGTGTTCCGATACAGTTACAGATGTAATACTCCTCTCCCGGGAAAAAAAGGGATAGATTATCCAGGCACCGGCCAGGAAAAACACTATAAAAAGAAAGCCATATTCCCACCTGCCGTATAAATTGGATATAAGTTCTGGCAGCATCTGCGGGTTAGCCCAGCCAAAAGTATAGAAGGCCAATAAAAGAGAGGCGAATATAAACAATATAGTCATCAGAAAAATAACAAAGCGATATAATAGATTCATCAGGAATCACCCCATTATATTTATTACCTGCTTTGCGAAAAAAAGAGGTCAAGTAAAACCTGACCTACAATTCTTCCTCTTCCTCCAGAAACAGTTCTTTTTTCTCTTCTCTTGGGAAATGTACACCCTGGACATGAATATTTATCTCAACTGCATTCAGGCCTGTCATGCTTTCTATGGCCTCTTTTACATTCTTCTGTATATTTTCTGCCACGATTGGAATCGAGGAACCATATTCAACAATAACAGACAGGTCAACAGTACATTCTTCATCACCAGTTTCTACCCTTACACCTCTTTTCTGACCCAGCATTTCAGCAATACTACCGCCTACACCGCCGCCCATGCTGGCTACACCTTCTACTTCACTGGCTGCCAGGCTGGCAATAATTGCAACTACCTCATTAGCAATCTTAATTGTACCCATGTTTTCATTCTCAGCCATCTTTAATCACCTCTCATGTTTTATTTATTCAATCCTCTTTCTCCAATCTTCTATTTATAAAATTAGTATTATAATCACCACGTCGGAAATAAGCATTATTTAATATTTTTAAATGAAAAGGAATAGTGGTCTTGACACCTTTAATAATAAATTCACTCAGGGCCCTTTCCATCCTTAAAAGGGCTTTTTCCCGGTCTTCCTCCCAGACAATTAGTTTGGCCAGCATAGAATCATAATATGGTGGTATCAGATATCCAGAATATACCCCACTATCGACTCTGACCCCAGGCCCGCCTGGCAGAATGAAATTTTCTATCTTTCCGGGAGAAGGCATGAATTTCCTTTCAGGATCTTCAGCATTAATCCGACATTCCAGGGCTACTCCATTTATCTTAACATCTTTCTGTTTTACTCTCAATTCCTCTCCAGCAGCAATACGGATCTGTTCTTTAATTAAATCTATACCGGTAATCATCTCAGTAACCGGGTGTTCCACCTGAATTCTGGTATTCATCTCTATAAAATAGAAATTCTTTTGACTATCCACTAAAAACTCCACAGTTCCTGCATTTATATAATTGACCGTTCTGGCAACTTTTATTGCCGTCTCTCCTATTATTTTTCTTAAATCATCTGTCAGGACAGGAGAAGGAGCCTCTTCCAGTATCTTTTGATGTCTCCTTTGAATGGAACAATCCCGTTCACCCAGATGAATTATATTCCCATGTTCATCAGCCAGTATTTGAAACTCAATATGTCTTGGTTCCTCCAGGTATTTCTCCAGATAAACCTCTTCATTCCCAAAGGCTGCCCTTGCCTCACTCCTGGCTGTCTCGATGGCCCTTTCCAGATCCCTTGGATTATGGACAATCCGCATTCCCTTCCCGCCTCCGCCGGCAGCCGCCTTTATAATCAGCGGATAACCTAATTTTTCCGCCTCGTCCATGGTCTTTTCCAGATTACCTGGATCATGTTCAATCCCTGGTACAACAGGAACACCGGCTTGAATCATAATCTCCCTGGCTTTGGCCTTATCACCCATTAAAGAGATTATATCTGAGCTTGGCCCAATAAATTTCACCCCGCTGCTTTCACAGACCTCTGCAAAATAGGCGTTTTCTGCCAGGAATCCATAACCGGGATGAATGGCATCGGCCCCGGAAACCTCCGCTACACTCATGATACTGGGTATATTTAAATAACTCTGGCTTGTACTGGCAGGTCCCACGCAATAAGCCTCATCAGCAATCTTTCTATGCAGTGAATCCTTATCTGCTTCAGAATATATAGCAACTGATGGAATATTCAACTCCCTGAGAGCCCTTATTATCCTTACCGCTATCTCACCTCTATTTGCAACCAATACCTTCTTAAACATCTTTTCACTCCTTATAGTGGTTCTATGATAAATAGAGGCTCTCCATATTCTACAGGCTCACCATTGGCAACCAGTATATCAATAATCTTGCCTCTTGTTTCGACCTCTATTTCATTCATCAATTTCATGGCTTCGATGATACAGAGTACATCTCCAGGATTCACTATATCCCCGACCTCCACATAAGGCCTGGATTCCGGTGATGGTGCTCTGTAGAAGGTACCGACCATAGGAGCAGCTATTTCTTCATACCTTTTTTCTTCCTTTATATTCTCACTGGCTTTTTGCTTCTGAGCCTGGACCTGGCCAGTCTCAAAAGGAGGAGTATCTACTCCTTGACACCCCCTTCTTATACGTATTTTCGAATCACCATTTTTTAATTCCAATTCAGTCACATCTGTACCTTTGAGTATATCTATCAATAATTTGATTTCTTCCAGGTTCATATATGTTCCTCCTTATGTAACTATATTTTACCACTTGCTTTATAATTTTATCCAATCCAGGTCTTAAATGCAAGTGTATTTTTTACCCTGTGACCTCTATTCCATTCATTAATTAATCTATTCGATATTAATCTAAAAAATCCTGCAAAAATAGAATAAATTGGCTCAAATCCTCTCTCTGCCTGGGGGCAGGCCTTTTCCATAAACCTGAAAAACAGGTAAAATAAAAGACTGCCGGCCTTAAATAGGCCAACAGTCTCATTTTTATTAATCCTAATTCCCGGCCTGCAAACGTTTTTCGATTATTGTTACATTTTCTGTGTTAAAACCTGTAACCTTAACTATGATATCACCAATTTTGGCTACATCCTCTTTTGCCAGTCCGTCAGTATGTATGATAACATCTACAGCCTGTTCATGGATATAGGCCAGGGCATCCCTGTAACCCCGGGCCCTGATCAGGCTTTCTATCTCCAGTTCTTTTTCCATCTTATCGGTCACTGCCAATATCTTTCTCTGGGCTTCCTTTTTACTGGCCTGGTCACTATTAGGATTGTTGACAATCTCCTGTAGGATATTAATCTGTTCACTCCTGGCCCTATCCCTTTCCAGCCGGTATTCGATAAAAAAATCCTCTTCAGATTCATTTCTGGCCTGGGCATAATTCACTGTCTCCCTGCCTACATTTCTGCTTACTACAACCCCATCTTGAATAATCTCTACCCCTCCGGTAAAGGTGGGGTTCTCTGAAATAACAGGCTGTATATAATCATTTCCCTGATAGACGATTATAGATGTCACCATCCCCACCCAAATCATCAGGATCATCAGCCAGACCAACTTTCTTCTCATTGCCATTGCTCCCTTTACCCCCTTTCATATGGAAGGACACTGATCCTATGTACCGGTATATTTAAGAGATTGTGGACAGCATAAATTATTTCCGCCTTTACCCGGGCATTTTCTGCCCCCTGGGCAACTATGAGAACTCCCTGGATCTGGGGGAGTTTCTCCCTCCTGATAATAGGCCTTTCATTACCACCAGGATCCCTTGTTAAAACCACTTCCCTTTCCAGATTGTCCTCCACTATCTCTCGCTGTCCTCCATTCTGGTCCAGTTCAGTGCTGACCTTATTTATGGTCCTGCTATTATATTCATATTCATATTCCGTATGTCCTGTTATATAGATTTTTACCTTTACCCTGCCTACCCCCTTTATTAAAGAAATAATTTCCTCCAGCTGGCTACTCAATCTGCTTTCATAATCTTCCTCCACCTGTACTTCCCTGCCAGACTGATAAACCGGGACCTCCTGAATATTTCTTTTTTTACCTGTAAACAGATCCCCGGAAAGGAGCAGGAAAATACCTATCAGGCCGAGGACAAGAATCCTCCAGAGCAAGGTATTCTTCCCACCCTCACTATTATTAGTAAAAGAAAAAATCTTCTTTAATTCCTCCAGGAACCCCATCTAGTTCCCTCCTGTCCTGAAGACTACCTGAACCTTGTCTTCTGATACCTGCAGGAACTGGCTCAGGCTGTATTCCAGTTTTTCTTTACTGTATCTTTTTTCCCCTGAAGGCCCTGCCCTTTCTTCCGCTTCCTCTCCCTTATCCCCAATAGCAATCTTTACCGGTTTTATCTCAACAGTCCTGACTCCCGGCTCTGTCAGGAATACTGTCAATGAATCTATCCTGTAGTCATCATCCAGGGCCAGGTCTATATCCTGCCGGTAATCGGCAAAATGCAGGCTGACTATCTCCCTCACCTGTTTTGCTATCTGTTCCTGGTAATAATTCATCAATATTGCCCTGTTGGCTTCCTCCATCTCCCTTCCCCTCACTTCAATCTCAGCCCAATTATCATTGATAAAGCTCTCCGGCAGGATATACTGGAACCTGGTATAATCCTGGCGGAATATAACAGAGATAGGAGCCAGGAGGATACTGATGATAAAAAAACCCATGACAATCCTCACATATTTCCCCATGTTGCTCTCCGGTAAGAACATCTCCAGTAAGGCGGTAAAGAGGATAATAAAGATTAGGTTTTTTACCCATTGAATCAAGGTATCCACTTATTCCTCTCCCCCTCGCTCTATATAGATAAATTACAGTAAATTTAAACTGATTAGTGAAATAAGCAGGTTAAGTTCTGCCACCTGAGGCTTCAACGCATCATTACCGATAGGTTCCCTGTTCCGGCTATTATTGCCAGGACAATAAAAAACATCAGTGATACAGCTGCTACTATCAGAAAAATCATGATAAGACTATTGCCTGTATCATTCAGAATCTCCACTATCCGCCCATCAGCCACTGGCTGGACGATAGCACTGGAGACCTTATAGACAAAGACAAGGGCAAGTATCTTGATGATGGGAAAGGCGATAATGATGATGATAATCAGGATACCGGCAAAATTAAGGGCATTTTTGATTATAAGTGAACAACTGATTATCAGATCAAGGGCATCAGAGAAGATTCCCCCGATTACCGGTATAAAGGTGCCGGTAAGATATTTGGCTGTCCGTAAGGTCAGACTGTCAGTTATCGCAGCTGCTCCCCCCTGTAATAAGAGGCCGGCAACAAAGATAACCATCAGGAGTCCCAGCAGGGTCATACCGGCCTCCTTAAAGAAACCAGCTAGCCTGGTAAGGGAAAAATGCAGATTTATTTTCGTAACTATATTTAATACCAGTGAGAGAAAAATTAAGGGAAAAACAATATTTTTAATCAGGCTGGCCAGGGTTGTAATAATCAAGAGGGTTAAGGGTTGAAAGATAGCTGCTGAAGTCAGGGCCCCCAGGCTGACCAGTATGCTCAGTAAAACAGGTAATAGGGCCTGCATGAAACTGACCATATTATCGACTGCCTCTATTCCTATCTGGATAGCCAGATTAAAAGCCTGTAAAATCAGGACTGCGATAACCAGGAAAATCAGGCTGTTGGCCGTATTGCTGATGGTCTTGCTGCTAAAGGACTGGTGAAAGATGCTCAGAACAGCGCTGATTACCGTCAGTATAATTATCTGGCCCAGAAGACTGAAATTAGCACTTACCTCCTTACCCAGATATCTTAATAAACTCCTCAACAACCCGGCCCAACTAAACTCTATTTCTCCTCTGATGAATCCCTTTATCAAATCAGCCAGATTTAGTTCCGGCAGGTAATTCTCAATCTCTTTATTTATCTTCTGGATCTCCCTCTGTAAGTCTGCCAGATTCAGGTTTTCCAATTGTTGTAGAATTATGTCCTCCCCGGTAGAGGTATCCAGGGCCAACAAGGGATAAGCCAGGGTGAGAAAAAAAATTATCATCATTATTATTGTTTTCTGCAAATCCTTCACCCTCCATCAGGCCGGAATCAATCTCAGAATCGTTTCAATCAGTGATAACATGATAGGTATGGCGATGACCATGATTATTATCTTTGCTGCCAGTTCAATCTTGCTGGCCAGGGCGTTTTCTCCGCTGTCACGGGTAATCTCTGCACCGAACTCCCCTATATAGGCAATGCCGATAATCTTGATTATTGTATTGAAATATATCATATCAACCCTGGCCTGTCGGGCCAGCTGGATTAACAATTCAATAACTGCCTCTACCTGCTTAATGATTAAAATAAGGATTACCAGACCGGAGACTATGCTCAATAAAAAGGCCAGTTCCGGTTTAACCTGTTTGATTACAAGGATCAGAATGGCAGACAGCAAGGCCAGACCTACAATCTGAATTATTATCATTTTCTGCTCTCCTAAAACCTGAAGACTGTCCTGACATCATCGAAGAGTTCACCAATCAACTGGATCACTATCATCAATACTATAATGACTCCCACCAATGTCAACATCTGGGCCTGTTCTTCCTTATCAGCCTGTTTCAGGACAATATTTATAATGGAAATAAAGATTCCCAGACCGGCAATCTTGAAGATTAAATTTATATCCATCCCCACACCTCATTCCATCTCAATAAAAGAGTATGATTAAGAGCAGGCTCAACAATACCCCCGCATAGCGGATGGGCTTCACCCTCTGCCTGGCTATCTCCCTGGCCTCCTCTTCCTGTTGTTCCAGCCTCTTTAAGGTATACTGATTTAATTTTACCTGATCTGCCAGGGAAGAAGTTCCAATCTGTTTCCCCCAATTTATCAGAATCTCCAGGTCTTCCCGGGAGAGGAAACTTTGCTTGCCATAACCTTCGACCAGTTCCTGCCAGAGTTCTGCAAAACCCCTTTCCCTGGAATTTTTCAACTCCTCCACTGCCCTGCTGAAAATGGAGGATAAGGGTGTTCTCAGAGCATCGGCAGCATTCTCCAGGACATCTGCCAGGAGATTCTTCCCATAGCTCATTTCTGTATTCAGGATATTAAAGGCCAACTGTAATTCCTTCAGTTCCCTTTCCCGGTTCAGGTAAATGCTGGCTATAATCCAGCCGATGGAAGTACCGGAGATAAGGATTAAACAGGCACCTGTTAGCTTAACCACCCCTGCCGACCTCCCTACCGCTGGCATCCAGAATCCTCTCAACAGTACCAATGCCGGCTTTATTACTGAGGACAATATAGCGTGCAAAGGCTTTCCCGGCCAGCAGTTCTTTGAGCGAAGGCCGCCGGAGGATAGAATCATAATCCCTGCCATGGATGGTGCAAAGGAGTTTCACACCGGCATTGATCACCTCTTCTATGGCCAGTACATCTTCCCTGCTGCCTATCTCATCTACAGCCACAACCTCCGGAGACATGGCCCTTATCAATAAAAGCATGCCCCTGGCCTTGGGACAGTTATCCAGCAGGTCTGTCCTCATTCCTATCCTATTCTGCGGGATACCCTTATATGCCCCTGCAATCTCCGATCTTTCATCTACCAGGGCTACTTTTTTTCCTTTCAGGCCGGATCTCTCATCTCCATCACTGATCAGGCGGACCAGGTCCCTCAAGAGAGTGGTCTTACCACAGAGGGGAGGGCCGATAATCAGGGTATTCAGGATATGTTCTTCCTCCCGGTCAAGGATTTTGTCCAGCAGGCCCCCGGCAACACCAATCACTTGCCTGCTTATGCGGTAATTCAGGCTATTGATATTTTTGATGGTCCTGAGATTACCATCCTCCAAAACAGCCTGTCCAGTAAAACCAACCCTGTGGCCTCCGGGAATGGTCAGGAAACCCTCTGCCAGCTGCCTCTCCAGGGCATAATAGGAGTTTTTCACCAATATCATGAAGGCCCTTTCCAGATCCAGAGGAGTTATGATACAGGGCTTGTTTTTTCCGTCCAGGGGAAAGATTTCACCATGAAGGCTAATCAATTGCAGGGGTTGATGGACCCTCATCCTGATCTCAATAACCTCTTCCCTCTGCCATTCCTTAAGTTTTCCGATTATTTCAGCTATCTTTTGCGGTAAATAATCCAATATGCCGGCAGCCATAGGAAACCTCCCCCTTCCTTCTCTCCCTTTTACTGGACGAACTGTTTATTCTATTAATATTTAGCAGAAAAAAAAATATGCCTGATATTAGAGTATAAATTTATCAAAATACAGAAATTCTAAAGATGGGGGTGTATTAATCGATGGATGATAATGCAAAAACGACCAGTTATATTGTGGCTGGAATCGGTGTGGCAGTAACGGCACTGGGCTGGAGCCTCTTACCATCTCAATGGGGTGCGGGAATCATGGGCTTTGGCCTGGCCCATGTCGTCCTTGGCCTCCTGGATACACTCAGGCCTACTGTGCGGAAATAAAAAGAAGGGTAAAAAAAGATAAGGTAACTCATTAATGATAGAGTTACCTTATCCTGTGTTGTTTCTATTTAATTAAACCAATGTTAACTTAAACCCTTGTCATATACTCTCCGGTCCTGGTATCTACCTGAATAACATCCCCCACATTGACAAACAGGGGTACCTGTACCACTGCCCCGGTTTCCAGAGTCGCCGGTTTGGAACCGCCGGAAACAGTATTACCCCTGACTCCTGGCGGGGTCTCCACAACCTCCAGTTCAACTGTAAGAGGCAGTTCTATACCGATAGGCTTGCCCTCATACATGGTAACAGTTATATTCATATTCTCCTTCAAATAATTGATACTATCACCCATCAGGTCACTGCCCAGGGAAATCTGCTCAAAGGTCTCCACATCCATGAAAATAAAGCTATCCCCTTCTCTATAAAGGAATTGATGCTCTCTCCCCTCCACATGGGCCCTTTCTATCTTCTCTCCGCCACGGAAGGTTTTCTCAATAACTCTCCCTTCTTTTACATCCTTGAGTTTGGTCCTGACCATGGCACCGCCCCTGCCCATCTTAAAATGCTGGAACTCCATTATCTGATAGACTGTACCATCCAGGACTATGGTCATACCATTTTGAAAATCATTGACTGAAATCATAATAAAAACCTCCTGTATATAATAATCTATATAAATGCATAATTGCCTATTTATTAAAGAATAATTAATTCCTTGGGAGCCTTATTGAGGACTTCACAACCCTCTTCTGTAATCAGGAGATCATCCTCAATCCTTACCCCACCCCAGCCGGGGATATAGATACCTGGCTCATTGGTCATAACCATACCGGTCTGCAGGATGGTCTCACTGGTAAAGGAAACCCGGGGACCTTCATGGATCTCCAGGCCAATACCATGGCCCAGGCCGTGTCCAAAATTTTCCCGGTAACCTGCATCCCCGATGATTCCCCTGGCTATCTCATCTACCTCCTTACAGCTCATACCTGCCTTGACATTTTCGATGACTGCCAGCTGGGCCTTTAAAACCAGCTCATAGACCTCTCTCTGCTTCTCATCAGGTTCTCCTACCACCACAGTTCTGGTCAGGTCAGAGCAATAGCCCTGATAGAATACACCAAAATCCAGGGTCACAAAATCGCCCTTTTCTATAACTTTCTCTGAGGCCACCCCATGGGGCAAGGCAGAACGCTGGCCTGAAGCTACGATAAAGTCAAAGGCATTCTTCTCTCCCCCCATCCTCTTCTGGTAGAATTCCAGTTCCAGTGCGATCTCTCTTTCTGTAACTCCCGGTTTTATGAAGTCCAGGATATGGGCAAAGGCGGCATCAGTTATCTCCACTGCCTTCCTTATTTTCTCTATTTCTTCCTGTTCTTTAATAACCCTTAAACCTTCAATCAAATCTGTTGTCCGCTGGAGCTCAACCTCCAGGACCTCAACATAACGTAAAAACTGCTCATGGCTAATGGCCCTGCTCTCAAAACCCAGCATTTTCACCCCATCTTTTTGCAGGAGTTCATTTAAGCCCTGTTCAAAATTTGAGCTTATCTCGACAATCTCATAACCTTCCGTCTGCTCCTTAGCCTGCTCCACATAGCGGAAATCAGTGATAAAATAGGCCCCTTTTCCGGTAAAAAGTACCCTGCCGGCAGTACCAGTAAAACCAGTCAGATATTGCCTGTTTTCCGGTGAATCGATTAATAAGGCCTCGAGACCCTCTTTTTCCATGAGTTCGTAGACTTTTTTAATTCTGGTCTGCATGCAAACATCTCCTTCATTTCTTTTATGTATTCTTTCTTAATTTTATTCAAAATACTTCAATATCCACTATTATAATTCTATATAATTTTACTTATTGCATCAAGGGCATATAAATAACCATCTATACCCAGTCCACTGATCTGGCCGAGGGCTACCGGGGCTATCACCGAATGATGCCTGAACTCTTCCCTCTGGTAAATATTACTGATATGTACTTCGATTACAGGGACTTTAACAGCCACCAGTGCATCCCGCAGGACAATACTATAATGGGTCAGGCCGCCAGGATTAATGACTATCCCCTTATATTTATTATACCCTTCATGGATAAAATCAACGATTTCCCCCTCATGGTTGCTCTGAAAGACAGCCAGGTCCAGGTTCAATTTCCGGCCATAATCCTCAATCTTTTCATTTAATTCAGCAAGAGTAAGATAACCATATAACTCCGGTTCCCGCCTGCCCAGCATATTCAGATTGGGACCGTGAATAACAGCTACTTTCTTCACCTTATCCCCTCCAGTACTTCCCTGACAATTTTATTATCCACCCTGTCATCAATATAGGCCTCTCCCAATTCCTTCAACAATATCCATCTCAAACTGTCATTCTGGACCTTTTTATCAAAAAAGAGCCTTTCATAGACCTCATCCAGATTCTCTCCATGCTGGCAGCTTAAAGGCAGGCCATAATCACTGAGCAATTTCTTCAGGTAATCCACTTCTTCCCTATCCAGGCCGGATACCCTGTAAGATAATTCTGCTGCAGCTGCCATACCGATTGCTATTGCCTCTCCATGGGTATATTTTTTATAATCAGTAACTGCCTCCAGGGCATGGCCGATGGTATGGCCGAAATTGAGTAAGGCCCTCTGGCCCTTTTCCTTCTCATCTTCCCGGACAATCCGGGCCTTTATATTGCAAGATTTATGGATTATCCTGCTCAGGGGGCCAGTCTCCAAATTGAAGATCTCCTCCCTGTGGCTGTCCAGGTATTCCAGCAAACCCCTGTCTACAATGAAACCATATTTCAATACCTCGGCCAGGCCTGTTCGCAATTCCCGGGTACTCAGGGTCCTTAACAATTCCGGGTCTATTATAACCATCTTTGGCTGATAAAAGGCCCCGATCAGGTTTTTACCCCAGGGATGGTTTATGGCAGTCTTACCACCAACACTGCTGTCTACCTGGGCCAGTAATGTCGTCGGAATCTGGACAAAGGGAATCCCACGCATAAAGGTGGCAGCCAGGAATCCAGCCAGGTCCCCCACAACCCCTCCTCCAAAAGCCACTATCAGGTTATCCCTGCTGAAATTTTGCTCCAGTAAATAATCATAGCCTCTCTTTAGATAGGGGCTGGTCTTGGCCTCCTCCCCGGCTGGCAGGACATAACTGATCAGGCTGTAACCGGCTCCTGACAAAACTCCCTTTATCCTGTCACCATAAAACTTAATTACATTTTCATCACTGACCAGAAATATCTTTTTACCTGCATAGACCCTGCCAATATATTCAGCCAGTGAATCCAGCAAACCTCCCCCGATTACTATCTCATAATCCCTCTTCTCTTCCTTCAAATCTATTTTTATCTTCTCAATGGCATTCTCCCTGCTCAATACTAACCACCTCTTTTAATATAATCTCTACAATCTCTTCAACCTGCAGGCCGTCAGTACTGACCTTAAAGTCAGCTGTATTATAATATTCTTCCCTTTCCTCCAGCAGCCTCCGGATTTCAGCCAGAGGATTTTCTACTGCCAGCAAAGGCCTGTTAGTCTCATTCTTTAATCTATTATATAATTCCTCTACCCCGGCCTGCAAGAGTATGGTAGTAGTTTTTTCCTTTAAAATTCTCCGGTTTTTTTCAGAAAGGACTATTCCACCTCCGGTGGCAATGACCAGGTCCTCATTATTTTCAATTATCTCCGCCAGTACCTCTTCCTCCAGCTGGCGGAAATATTTCTCCCCGTGTTTCTTAAAAATTTCCGGAATACTCATCTCCGCCTTTGTTTCGATCACTTCATCTGTATCCAGCAAGGAATAAGCCAGCCTCCTGGCCAATTCCCTGCCTACCGTACTCTTTCCACTGCCCATGAATCCAATTAAGGCTATCAACATTTCTCTCCCCCCTCTGCCTGGTCTTTTACATCTTATTTATCCTGTCCAGATACGCCTGATAATTTGCAATTATATCCTCTATACTGTCCCCACCAAATTTCTCCAGTAAAGCCTGGGCCAGGACAAAACTTAACATGGCCTCAGCCACGACCCCGGCTGCCGGAACAGCGGTAACATCGGACCTCTCTATGCTGGCCTTAAAGGGCTCCTTTGTCTCCATATCCACCGACTGTAATGGCTTATAAAGGGTAGGTATGGGTTTCATGGCAATCCTGACAATGAGGGGCTGGCCGTTGCTGGTTCCACCTTCCAGCCCTCCGGCCCGGTTGCTCTTCCGGAAATAGCCTGTTTCATCAGAGTAAAAAATCTCATCATGGACCTTTGAACCCGGCAGGGTTGTGTTTTCAAAGGCCGGGCCAATCTCAACCCCTTTTATTGCAGGGATACTCATCAGGGCCTGGGCTATCCTGCCATCCAGTCTCCTGTCCCACTGGGTATGGCTGCCTAAACCTACCGGTAAGGAGGTGGTCCTGATTTCCACAATCCCACCCAGGGTATCCCCTGCCTGCCTGACCTTATCGATATACTCCATCATTTCCTTTTCTTTCTCTTTATCATAACAGTGCAGGGGGGAATCATAGACCCTCTCCTTCAATTCAGCAAAACTTATCTCCCTTTCCAGGGGAGCTGAAATACTGCCCAGTTGAATCACATGGCTGACTATATCTATAGCAAAATAACGTAAAAGGCAATCTGTCAATCCACCCATAGCAACCCGTGCTGCTGTCTCCCTGGCACTGGCCCGCTCCAGGATATTCCTGATATCGTCAGTATTATATTTCAAGGCTGCAGCCAGGTCAGCATGCCCCGGCCTGGGTCTTGTAACCCTTTTCTCAACCCTCTTCAAACGCTCATCCTTGATTATACTGAGCTCATTATCCTTTACTCCATCTTCTGCCACCTTGCTCTCAGCAGCCATGACTTCCTGCCAGTTCACCCAGTCCCTATTATGGATAAGCAGGGCCACCGGGCTGCCTATGGTTTTTCCGGACCTTACACCGCTGAAAACCTCTGCCCTGTCTTTTTCAATCTTCATCCGGCCGCCACGGCCATAGCCGCCCTGCCTTCTGGCTAATTTATCATTAATATACTCAATATCCACCTCAACACCGGCTGGAAGCCCGTCGATGATTGCCACCAGGCCCTTTCCATGGGATTCTCCGGCTGTCTTGAAGTTTAACATCCTCACTACTCACCTCACATGAATTTTTGATATTTTCACTGGCTAAAATCCTCGGTTACTTAAATACTCGCTTCTCCATATATTTCTACATTGAAAAAAGATATCCTCTTTAATTGTGCATGGGAAAAATAAAACCCTCCATCTAAAATGGAGGGAACATATGGATTATTGAGCTTTATTAATCAATTTTCGCCCATATTTTCTGGTTCAACAACATTGATTACTATATTTTTTCTATTTTCACCTATCAGTTCTGGATCATACAGATTATCTAGATTCTCCCTCACTATAAAGGTTAAATTTTTTCACCGACATCTTCACCAGCCATTCTCTCCCGAATCATTACCACCTGAGTCATTATTACCATTTTGTACATTTACGTATATAGTTTTGCTTAACTGTTGCTTTTCCGTCAAAAGCAGTAAGTTTTATCCAGTTGTTGCCTGACTCATTATCCTTTCAACTAAATATACCTGTGCTTTCATTATAACGTTTTGTAAGGTAATCGGGTTCAGAAGTAACAACAACTGATACATTATCACCATCTGGTTCTTTAAATCTCACTTAAAAATCTACTGTTTCTCCCAGTTTTACATTATATTCTATTTTTGCATAACTATTAATTACAGGCGGGCTATTCTTCTTATCATTCTCACAACCTGCTAATATAAGTAATAAGAGGATTATTAATAGTAAGCGCTTGACTTTTCTTCTTATATACTCACCTCAAAATATACTTTACTTTTACCTACTAACTAAAACTCAATTGCAAATTTCTTCTTCGAGTCGCCGTTTCTTTTAATAGCATAAAATTCTGCCCTAACCTTCTCCTGATAAGGTATTAGAGTGTACCAGGTTACACTGAAATCAGCCTTATCGCTTATATAAACGGGACCATAAACAGTTGTATTTTTCCATTTTTCATCCTCGAATACATAAATCCTTATAATAAAATTACCTGGTGCTCCATGATTAAGAAGAGTACCTGTCAAAGAATATTCAAATCCACTTTTCTCGTCACTTTTTCCACTGGTTGTACTTAAAGATTCCAGTGCCAGGATAGGGTAATTCTCTCCCCAAAAATATCTACAACCTGATAAAAGCAATACTATAACCACCGGCAAAAGACATAGGCCAAAAGCCTTTTTTTCATTCCTACTTACCTCCACTCTACTTAAATTTACTCCGGTATAATAATTACTGTCCCTACTGGAATATTGCTTTCGTCTTTTATATTATTTAACTCCTTAATTTCTTCAACGCTGACCCCATACCTGGTATGAATCTTCCAGAGGGTATCTCCTTTTTCCATGATATATATTCTGGACTTATCAACAGGTATCTTAATACTTGCTCCAATACTCACTTCCAGGTCCTTATTTGCCTCCAGTATCAGTTCACGACTGACGGCAAACTTAACCGCAAGATCATCGATTGTAATAAAACTCTCCAGAACATAATCATAGAGATAATAATTATCTAAATTTATCTCTCTTTTATTTATCTCCTCCTGATATATCTCCTGCTCTGTAATTATTTCTTTTTTATCTTCTTCTCCCTTCTCTTCTTTTGTTATCTCCTCTACAGGGATATTGGATTGAACAATTTTTCTCCTTGCTTCGTTTTTACCCAGAACAGCTCTAATCTCCTCACTACTTAAAAGCACCAATTCCTGCTCAGATTTATCATACTCCTTATTCCCTGTATCTGTAATATTTTCCTCTACAATTACTGGCTCTGCCTTTACATCATCACCTTTATCCTGCTCCCTTATCACTTCTGTTTCTACCCTGGCAATGGTTTCGACAGGTGTAATCCCGGTTGGTTTCTCTTCCTGTTCTGCAAGATCATCAACCTTTTCTTCCTTTTGTTCTATACTCTCACTGATAATTTCCCTGCTTTTTAGATTCTCCTGAATAGTCTCTACAATCTTGTCTTCCTTTACAATATGAGGTGTGATAAAGATAATTAATTCAGATTTTATATTCTGTGTATTTCTGCTCTTAAATAAATGGCCCAGGATAGGGATATCACCCAGAAATGGAACTTTTGTAACTGATTCTATAATATCATCCTGGATAAGTCCTCCAATTGCAAAGGTTTCGCCATCATCCAGGCGGATATTAGTTTCTGCCTCTCTGGTATTTATAGGTGGTAGTGCAGTTCCAATTGATTCACCAATACTGCTTACCTGAGGATTAACCCGTAGATTTATCTTATTATCAGAAGTAATCCAGGGAGTAAATACCAGATTAATCCCTGCCTCTATATACTCCACAGTGGTTATTACTTTGTCATCTTCTATTCTTTGTACTGTAACAGGAATCCTATCACCAATTAAGAGGCTGGCTTCTTCTCCACTAAGTGTCATCAGGCGGGGCCTGGCCAGTGTATTACTCCTTCCCTGTGTTTCAAGTATATTAATAAACTGTGCAAAGGTTAAACCTACTCCATCTATAAAACCGTCCCTGTTCTTGTCGATGAGTTCAATCCGGGATAATTGTTCAGGGTTTACTCCCAGATCCAGTAAATCGGTTGTTGAAACCTCTTCAACCCTGACCTCAATTATTACCTGTTTGCGGGGAGTATCGATTATTTCCAACAAAGCAACAACTTCTTCAAGTTCATCTCTTCTGCCATGAAGGATAATCTCTTTTTTCTGGGCATTTATTCTAAAAAGCAAACCTGGATATAACTCTTCTAGGATTCCTTCCATGTCCTCTATTGTGGCATAATCTATCTGGTAAATACGGGTTATCCTCTCTGCTCCGCTTATGGCAGAACCAGTTTCTACTTCATCCATCAGGCCATAATCCAGATCAATGATGGAAACCAGTTCCTTTATTCTCTGTAGATTATATGCAGGTCCACTATAGATCAACTGATTGTTTTTACCATCTGCAATTACATTAACACCCGGATACATCTCATTAATCAATTCCTTGATATAACTAACTTCAACATGGCGTATCCTGATACTCTCAATGACATCCCCACTCTGATATTCTCCCGCTGTTTCCCCCAGTTGTTCCATCAATTTACTAATCAACAACCTGGCATTCTCCAGTTCATAAGGGGAACCATATAAGACGAAATTACCTCTTCCATCACTTTCAACAAAAAGTTCTGGATAAACCTTATTGAGATAATTTAATAGGAAATCTCCTTTATCTGCAGGAATAGCAATTACATCAGCTA
>JAAYRT010000047.1 GCA_012518635.1 Halanaerobiaceae bacterium
CCAGTTATTACACTTTATTATACCAGATATATTAAAAAAATTTAAGGGCCTTTCCCTGATTGACAAAAGACCCTTAAATCCTCTAAAATTATCTTTTTTTATGGCAAACTTTCATAGTGTTCCCTGACCATCTGAAATTCCTCATCATCATCTACAACTATAAGTACATCTTCATCTTCATCATCTGCTATCTTCAGGACAAAGGCTTCAGCATTCTCATCCTCAATATCTTCCTCCGGTACAAGAATGAGGTATCTATTATCCTGAATAAAAAGCTCTTCCTCGATGACAAACCTTTCCTCTACTCCGTCAATATCCTGGATTATCAACAAGCCCTCTTCTTCGTCAATCCAGAAAGTTCCCTCATTTGCCATTCAATTCATCTCCTTTATAATATTTTGCATCCAGATAATTCTGCAGAATAATACTGGCTGCAATTTGATCAATAACCTCTTTTCTCCTGCTTCTGCTTAAATCAGCCTCCAGGAGTATATTTTCAGCCTGCCTGGTAGTAAGTCTTTCATCCCAGACCTTCACCGGGATGTCCAGCCTCTTCCTGAGGAAGTTGACAAACTCCTCTGTCCTCCTGACCCGGATTCCTTCTGAACCATCCATATTGATGGGCAGTCCTACAACAACTTCCTGGACATCATATTTATCAATATATTCTTTCAGTATAGCGAAATCATCAGTCAGGTTCTTTCTCCTGATAACAGCTTTAGGTTGGGCTGTCCAGCCCAGGGCATCGCTAATGGCTATACCGATGGTTTTATCCCCATAATCCAGACCCATGCAACGCAAAACCTTATCTACCTCCACTCAATCACTGAGTTTGAAAACCATCCTCTCCTCCGGCTGATTAATGATGACCTTTATGGCAAAACCCATGGCCGGCAATCTACTGGATTGACTCTCTATTTTATATTCCTCGATATCGCTGATTTCTTCCAGAACTAGCTGGGCATCAGCCAAATCCAGTCCCATTAAATTTCTGGCCAAACTCTTTGTATCAATAACAGTCATTACCGGTGCATTGACTCTTATTCTTATATTATACAGCTTATCTTCCCTTTCTTCAAGCTGAATTGCATCTATATTTATACCTGAACTCATAAGCTCTAGATTATCCGGTAAATTCTCCTGAAAGATACGGGTAAGCAGGCGGTCCAGCTCATTATTTTTAATCAGGTAACCACTGGCCATGAGGCTGCCTCTGATGAGCAGGGTATCAGTCTCCTCTCCAGCCCGGTGGCTGAACTCATATCTCTCATCAATAAAGGATAAGGAATCCTCGATAATCCGGTAATTACCGCCCAATTCCTGGTATATCTTGCTAAACAATCTATCCCTCAGTTCTTCTGCCAGGAGTTTTTCGCCCCTCTCCAGGTCCTCTTCACTGACAACGGCAACCCTCTGGTCAGTTCCGCCAGTGAAAGGTTCCGGATTTATCACATGGATATCAGGCAGGGATTTCTCCAGGCTGCTTATCCGGCCTATGCCTATATTCCCCCTGCTGCCAGCAGCCAGACATTCCACCTGTACATCCGCCTGGCCGGCCCGCATCCCCACCGGTACATTCATCAAATAATCTATCATGGTGGGAGGAATTACAAAATCCTCCAGGGTGCGGTACTTAAGCCCATTTTCAGCTACCAGGATGGTTCCTGCCGCTATCCTTACCTCTTCCTGGCTCTCATTGATGAACCTGACCATACCCCGGGCAGGGTTCTCACCAATCAGCCTGAATCCAGTGGTCCTGAATTCTTCTTCTCCGCTTATCTCCACCTGGGTCGGATGCAGGGGTAAAGTATGATTCTGCCAGTCTATCCGGTTCTGTTCAGTAGAAGCACCTATACTTATCTCCTGGCTGGCAGTCCTGATTAGGGGCCTTATCTCTACTATAGCTGTCGGATAGAAAAAATATAAATAGGCCAGGCCCAGGATCAGCAATAATAAAAGGAGATAAAGGGGAATAATGGACCTTCTCTGGCCTGTACCTTCAGCAGCTGCAAGGGTTTCGCCTTCAGAAACATCAAAGGTGCCGCCAAGGGATTCGTCCCTATCCAGAGCCTCTAGATTTTCATAGATCTGAAAACCCTCCCTGTTAATTTGTTCCACATTAACAGGATCAGGATTAACAAAAACTATCTCTTTTTTATATTTCTTAGCATATTTTTTAATCAACTTTAGATTCACAGAACTATTCAGAAGCAGCCGGCTATTCTTTATTACCAGGGCCATCCGCACGGCTGTCGTCCTTTCAATCAGCTCAATCATATCCTTGATACTGGACTCCTCATCCAGGTAAAAAATCCTATAGCCTCTGACTCTCAATATTCATCCTTCTCCTCTCATCAGAAAGAGATTTGCTGGCACAATAGGCCAGAGCCCTGGGGGTAGTATGCTCCACCCCTTCCAGCAGGGAATATCCATCCTCTATCCCCTTTATATCTTTTCCTCTCAGCAATTCAATCAGGGGATTTTGTCCAAAAGGCAGCCTACCGGCAGGATTAAGCTGGCGGAAACCACTGATCAGGCCTTTCAGGGCACTGCCTCCGCCACAGAAAAATATCCTCTTCGGCAGAATCTCCCCCCTGGCCAGCTCCATCAGGGATAACTCAATACCCTGGTAGATGATATGCAAATCTGCCTTAATCAATTTATCTATCCTCTCATAATCCCTTATCTTTTCCCCCCTGGAATAGGCCAGCTTTAATTCCTCCGCCTCCTTCAGGGAAAGGTTCAGCTCTGCCGCAATGCTCCTGGTAAAGGCCCGGCCCCCCATGGCAAACATGCGGGTACCCTCAATACCTCCATTCCTGATCAGGGCAATATCTGTCGTGCCACCACCGATATCGATGATGATTGCCCCAAATTCACGGGACTCGGCATTTAAAATACTTTCCGCTACTGCCATAGGTTCCGGAACCACTGCTGCCAGCTCACAGCCAAGTTTGCCGGCTACCGTATTCAAGGCACCCAGTTGTACCAGCGGTACGAAGGTATAAAAGACAGTAAGATTAAGGTTCTTCCCCTGAAACTGGCAGGGATCCATCACCTTATAGCCATCTACCTTTATTTCCACTATATTGGTCTGAATCAATTCAATTTTTACATCCCCTATCCCTGTCTCCATCCCGGTCATCTTCAGGGCCTTCCCCCGGGCCTCTTTCTCTCCCTCTCTGATCAATTGCCCTATCTCCCGGTCATCGATAGGGCGGTCCGGTTTCTCCCTTACCTTATCCAGGGAGATGAGCACCCCCTTTACGAATTCTCCGGCAATGCCGCAAACCATGTGTTTTGTCTGGTGAGGAGAAATCTCTTTCAGCTTTGATAAAGCTTCCCTGGCTTTCTCGACAACACCACCAATATTGGTAATGGCACCACCGACCATATTGCCATGGTCCTGTTTGACCCTGGTGAAGGCGATAATGTTCCTCTCATCCCTCCTGTACTCAAGCAGGGCTGCCTTCAAATACTCTGTGCCAATATCCAGGACCAGGCAGTAGCGAAAGCAATCATCTTCTTTATTGAATAATATTTTGTCCAGAAATCTCATCCTTCTCCCCTCCACTTACTATTATTAGCAGTTTTTAACTTTTTTATTAGTCCTCTGCTTTCAGGCAATACAAAAGGCTCATCACCGGATAAAACAAGAGGGTGGCTGCTGCCACTACCCCTGAATCATTGACCAGCATGGTCAGCAGGCTGCCAAAAAGAGCCCCCTGAAAAGAGGCCTTGATATAGGGGTGACGGGTAAAGAATTCCTGCAGGGGCGGGACAGGCTTTTTTTGTAGGTAAACAAGGTAAGCCATCATAGCCAACAAAACCCTCGTCCAGATTGTCCATTTAAGCAAGCTTAGATTCATCTTCAATTTACGCAGGATGGTTCCCTTAAGCCACTGCCAGTCGCCGGTCAACAGTTTCTCCACTGCCAGGCCGATATGACTTCTCCTACCCATCACTCCCAGGTAATCCAGGAGAAGAAGGAAACTTATCAAGAACAGCCCTGTAACAATAAATAGCCATTTTTTCCGGGCTAAACCTTGCCGGGAGGAATACCTTTCCTGGCTGTAATAATCTTTTCCGCAGAAAGACTCCCTCCAGCTTTCCGTGAATTGATAATAAGTTACTGCCGAAGCAAGCACAGCTGTAAGCATACCGCCAAAATTTGCTCCCAGGTTTACCCCGCCAATCATATAAATCATTAAAAAAAAGAAGGGCAGGCTGTATACAGGGGTCAGATTCCTCTTCTCTTTCCAGAACTCCATGGATATTCCAATATTGACCAGAAAGGCACCCAGGTAGAAGCCCATGTATTCATTTCCCAGGCCGTAATACCTGGCTCCAATGATGGAGGAATAACCCAGAAGGGAGTCAGCCAGGAGCCGGTAGTTATTGAAGAGATCAACTGTAATGATAAGCATTATAAAGGTAGTGATAATATAAAGCTGCAGAAACCTCTTCCCTGTATAGCCCTGCAGTAAAATAAGCTCCAACAACAGGAAAAACAGGAGAAAGAAAAGCAGGTAGTATTCAGTTTCAAAACCCGGCAGTGAAACCAATAAGGCATTTACCGGTTGAACCAGTATAGCTATTAATAGATATGTAAAGATGTCGGAAATTATGCCTACCAGCCTATTTTTTCTCCAGGCGGTACCAATTCTTTTTCTAAAAGACACATAAAAAAATGAAAGGAAAATGGCCACAATCTGAAAGAAGATAAAGGTCTTGATATAGGGGGAACGGAGCCTATAGATCAAGACAGTTCTCCGGTAAAGCTCCGACAGCACAGACCAGTCCAGCTGGCTTTCCGCCTTCAGGCTGTAAACCAGGGAATCTGTCCCATAATCAATGCCATTGGCAGCAGTAAAAACTGAGAGCAAGTCAGCAATTGTAATGAAACCGGCCCGCCGGGTGGAAGTAGAAGCAAGCCAACCGGACTTTACTTCCCGGCCGGCCAGCAATATCCAGCCCAATCTATAGGACCTCTCCGGGACTGGAGGAGTAAGGGATAAAACCACCAACTGGGTTTCCTCCAGATCCAGACTGTTCAGCAATGAACCAAGAAAAGCATCTATCCTCTCCAGGGCTGTCAGCTTATATTCTTTCCCTTTCTTCACTGCCTGGGAAAAATCTTCCCTGGCCTTGACCCCATTTGCTTTATTAAAATCCTCCTTCCCTATGGAAGCAAAATAATCTTCAATCCTGCTGATATTCCCGGTCTCAATGAAAATGGTATTGGCCTCTTTCTTCAATTCCTTAAAAGCCTCCAGATAAGCCTGGAAATCACTCTCATATCCCCAGGGTTCAGCCGTTTCCTTTAATATACTCCCATCTATCCGGGCCAGGGGAACAAATCCATCCCTGTCCATGGCCAGGGATACTATGCTCCTGTTTTTCCTCCCCTTCACATCACTATTACCCAGCACAGCAATGAGCACATTATTCTCCCTGGCCAGATCTCCCAACAGGCCAGGTTCAGCCTTATAATCCGTATGCTGATTTAATGCAAGCAGGGCTGCTATTTCCTCATTCCTGGCCCCCCTGCCATATACTTCTCCTGTTTGCGTTAATTTACTTCCTTGACATCTTTTTCCAGCATTAAGACTTAAATAAGTGCTTTCAGCTTCGACCACACCAGCTGTGCGGACATTTATCAAACTGAAAGCACCTCTTTTTTGTAAATAATCCAGGTGAGGAGTAGAAGCCTCTTCCAGTTCAGAGAGGCTGACCTGATCTATTATCACCCAGACATTATTCAATTTTCCAGTACTCAAAAAATCTCCTGACACAGGGTCTGCTCTCCCTGTAACACCCAGAAACAATAGAAAGAGAACCGGGAGAAGAAACATATTCTTCTTCAAGCCAGAAATCTTCCTCTCTAAAGACTAAAGATTTTTTATATAACTACGGAGTAATTCCTCGATTATCTCATCCCGGTCAATACTTCTCATCATGGTACGGGCATCTTTAAAGCTGGTAATATAGGCTGGATCTCCAGACAATAAATAACCTACAATCTGGTTAATAGGATTATAACCCTTTTCTTCCAGAGCCTGATAGACCTCTTTCAATATACTGCCAGTACGACTTATTTCTTCCTTATTGATGCTGAACCGCATGGTCTTATCATTAATATTATCCGCCGGCATAAACTCACATCCTTTTCCAGCTTGTTTTCTTTTCCCTCTTATGCATAAAATACCAGGTATTCCCTGTATATATTCTAGATTTACAGGAAAAATCCTTTGTCCACCATTAATTATTTTATGAACTCTATAACCTGGTCCAGGGCCTCCTGAATCTTATTAACATCCTTGCCGCCTGCCTGGGCCATATCCGGCCTGCCGCCACCGCCGCCACCGGCAATTTTGGCTACCTGGCCAATAAGCTTTCCGGCATGGTATCCCTTCTCCACCAGGTCCTTGGACACCCTGGCTACAAAAATCGCCTTATCATTGCTCCTTGAAGCCAGAACAATAATACCGGAATCTATTTTCCCCTTCAACTGGTCAGTCAGGTTTAATAAACCTTCATTATCCAGTCCTTCTACCTCTGTCCGCAGTAATTTTACTCCATCAACCTCTTCCACTTTTTCCAGCAATTCATCCAGGGCTGTCCTGGCCAGACGTCCTTTCAGCTCCTTAAGCTCCTTCTCCAGTTCCTTTTCCCTGGCCTGTAAAGCCTCTATCCTCTCCAGGAGATTATCCGGTATAGTCTTCAGCAGTCCTGCTGCCTTCTCAACCTTTTCCTCCTGTTCAGCTATATACCGTAATACCTCTTCTCCGGTAATGGCCTCAATCCGGCGCACCCCGGCAGCAATACTGGATTCACTTAAAATTTTGAAGGAACCAATAGCACCAGTAGCTTCCACATGGGTTCCGCCACAGAGCTCCCTTGTATAATTACCCATGGAAACAACCCGGACCACATCATCATATTTCTCTCCAAAGAGGGCAACAGCACCGATTTTCTTGGCCTGTTCCATATCTGTCAGGATAACATCAACTTCCAGATTGGCCAGGATGGCAGCATTGACCCTCTTTTCTATCTCCCTAAGCTCAACCCTGCTTAAAGCATTGAAGTGGTTAAAATCAAAACGCAGACGGTCTGGTTCTACCAATGAACCGGCCTGGTTAACATGATCTCCCAGGACCTCCTTCAGGGCCTTATGCAGGAGATGGGTTGCTGAATGGTTACGGGCTGTAGCCTGGCGCAGATCATCATATACCTTGGCCTCAACGGCATTTCCCTTACCAAAACTACCTTTTTCTACCTCTATATAATGGACAGTAACCCCTGCCTCTATTCTGGTATCATGAACAGTGGCCAGATTATCGGCAGAACGGATGATACCCTTATCACCAACCTGCCCGCCGCTTTCTCCATAGAATGGAGTTTTCGTCAGGACCAGTTTAGCCTTCTCACCGGCTTCAATCCTTTCAACCTCCCGGCCATCCTTGACAATTGCCAGTACCTCTGTGTTCTCATTCAGATGCTCATAACCGGTAAACTCCATCCGGTGCTTATCCAGGAGGCCTCTAAAGAACCTCTCTTCCTCTGAAGCGCTGAACCCGGTCTCTTCCCTGGCCTGGCGGGCCCTCTCCCTTTGTTTTTCCATTTCCCTTTCAAATTCTTCCTCATCAACACTGAGACCCTCTTCTTCCAGAACATCCCTGGTCAGATCCAGAGGAAAGCCATAAGTATCATACAACCTGAAGGCATCTGTACCGGATAAAAGTTTCTTTCCACTTCTCTTAAGCTCATCGATCATTCCTTCAATCAAATGTAAACCTTGATCAAGGGTTTGCAGGAAACGTTCTTCCTCTGCCCTGATGACCCGCTGGATATGTTCCTCTTTTTCCTTCAGTTCCGGATAACCGCCCTCCATTGTTTTCATCACTACCGGTACCAACCTGAAAAGGAAGGGCTCATTATAACCCAGGTTCCTGCCATAGCGTAAAGCCCGGCGTAAGATACGCTTGATGACATAACCCCTGCCCTCATTACTGGGTAAGGCACCATCATAGATAGCCATGGTAATACCGCGGGCATGGTCAGCAATAACCCGATAGGCTACCTTAGTATCCTCATCCTGCAGGTATTCTATTCCACTATCCTTAACCAGAAAATCAATCATTGGTTTCAACAGGTCTGTTTCAAAATTGGAGTCAACCCCCTGTAAGATAGAAGCTACCCTCTCAAGGCCCATTCCAGTATCGATATTCTTCTGGGGCAAGGGTACATATTCCCCGTCTTCTGTCTTATTGAACTGGGTGAAAACCAGATTCCAGATCTCCAGATAACGGTCTCCATCCCCTCCGATAACATCCTCCGGACCAGTACCATACTCTTCACCCCGGTCATAATGAATCTCTGAACAGGGCCCGCAGGGGCCGGTACCTATCTCCCAGAAGTTGTGTTCCTTACCCATCCTGATGATTCTTTCTTCCGGCAGGCCTACCTCATCACGCCAGATATTGAAAGCCTCATCATCATCCTTATAGACAGTAATCCAGAGCCGGTCTTTATCCAGTTTCAAAACCTCTGTGACAAACTCCCAGCTCCAGCAGATTGCTTCCTTTTTGAAGTAATCACCAAAAGAAAAATTGCCAAGCATTTCAAAAAAAGTATGATGCCGGTCTGTACGGCCAACATTCTCTATATCATTAGTCCTGATACATTTCTGGCTGGTGGCAATCCTCCTTCTGGGGGGTTCTTCTATCCCATTGAAATATGCTTTAAAGGGAGCCATCCCTGCGTTAATCCATAAAATACTCGGGTCATTTTGTGGTATCAATGGTGCACTGGGCAGGACCAGATGTCCCTTCTCAGCAAAAAAATCCAGATATGCTCTCCGTATTTCATCTCCTGTCATTACCATCCTGATACTTACCTCCTGTAAATTTCCAGTATAAGCTTTACTGTGAAACCATAATATAATTGGAAATTCTTATTTTAATTTATGAAATTTTAATATGTAAAAAACCAGAAATACCTGAAAAATACTTATTTAAATAATACAGGATAGAAAGCTTTTTGTCAATTGAGAGCCCTTATTTTTAACTATTCAATCCCATTATTCCCCGGCATAAAATTCCCTGTATAGGATCCTGGCTGTGACCTTCAGAGACCCGGCAATAGGGACAGCCAGGAGAAGCCCCCAGAAACCCAACAGTTCTGCACCTACCAGGAGAGAAAAGATTACTACCAGTGGATGAATCCCTACCTCTTTACTGATTATTCTGGGACTGATAAAACTATTCTCCAGCTGCTGGATAAGAAAAAACAGGACAAGTACAGTGAGGGCCTTACCCGGTGACCTGAGCAGGGCCAGGAAGATGGCCGGGATACTGCCAAGTATAGGACCGACATAGGGGATCATGTTACTGAAACCGGCAATAAGGCCCAGTATGATGTTAAAGGGGATTTTCAAAATTAAAAGGGCAATTGTAGAAAAGATTGCCACGATTACGCTCAGCCAGACCTGTCCCCGGAAATATCCCAGGATAACCTCATTGATTTCAGAGCCCAGATAATAAAAAAGGCCCCTTTTACTTGCCGGTATCAACCTTATTATACCCCTTTTCAGCCTGTCCAGATCCTTTAAAATATAATAGGTAATGACCGGAGCCAGCAATAAGGTGAAAAAGGATGAGATGCCGTTGATTATTTTATCTGTAAAAGATTCCAGGAATTTAATCAGCTGTTCCTCTGCCTTTTTCAGGCTCCTGTCCAGGGCCTCTTTTACCGTAGAAGGCATCTCTGCCCTGCGGTATTCCCGGTTTATCCTGCCTATGAAATCATTGATAGTCTGGATATATTCTGGTAATGTGCTGGAAAGTCCCGAAACCTCATTGAAGAAAGCCGGTACAAGCAAAAAGGCAAAGATAAGGGACAACAGTAAAAAAATCAGGGCCAGTATGTAAACAGCCCAGGTGCCCGGGACATTTTTCCTTTTCAAAAAATCCAGGATGGGATACAGGAGATAGGCCAGCAAGATGCCAGCTATAAAAGGTAACAATACTATCCTTATCTTCACTAAAAAGTAAATTATGCTCCCTATAGCCAGGAGCATAATACCTGTTTTCAACTCCTTTTCCTTTAGTTTAAACATCTATTTTTTCCACCATCTCATTGCATATTTTCTTCCCTCAGTTTCTTCAGAGCTTCTTCCAGCTGGTTTATCTTCTGGCTGAAATTTATTTTCGCAGCAATATCCTCCACCATGGAATTACCTTCCTGATTTTCTTTCATCTGTTCTTCTCTTTCCGTATCCCTGCTCTCTACAGCCAGGCTTCCAGTCTTTTCTGCTGTCTCTTCCGAACCAGGTTTGCTGGCTGTATCTTCACTCATTCCACTGGTCTTCTGCTCTTCTTCACTCTTGGGTTTTAACTGAATGTTATCTGCCTGGCTGTCTCCTTCTGCTTTTTTTCCTGCCCTCTCTTTAAGTTTCCTCATACCTAACACAGAAGCTGTTATGCCCAGAATTCCGCCGATTATCATCCCACTCATCAGGCCGTTTTTCTTCATCATTATACCTCCTGCAATTCTTCTTCAAGAGCCATCTCCTATCTTCATCATCTTTATTATGCCCTAAAGACCTTAAATTATTTTTAAATTATTTAATGACAGAATCCCTTCCACCCAAAATACCTCTAAACCCCTCCTGGTCTATTCCCACATAGACCTGGGGTACCCGGCCTAATATTACCACCTCTGTCACAGGGATATCGGCCTGGACATCGATGGTCCTGCTTCTAAAGGGTACTATCAGCTTCACCTTTGCTGTCAGGCTCAGATAAATCTTATGCCTGGTCTGGTTGATGCCTGCTGAAGAAAAGCTATCCACCAGCCGGGGCGGAACAGTATAACCTGCCGGGATAATCCTCATCTTCAACTCCGGCCCATATGCAGCCAGGATATCTATTCCCAGTATCCTGCTCAAGGGCACTGTCACTGTCTCCCGGCTGATTCCCTGGAGCTCCTTCTGTATAGCCAGGGAAAGATTGGTAGTAAATCTATTGATAAAGGCTGTATTGGGCTGGATGAAAACAATTTCCCCCTGTTCATTATAGGTATAGTTGACCATATCCTGGTAAAGGAGTTTCTCTGCCTCCCTGCCTACAGCCTGGTTGATCACCTCATTGATAATATTCTGTACCTCTACCTCTGCCAGGTTAAAAAATACCGGTGTGATAGTTTTATGTATAAGGAAAAAAATTAGAAAGAGAAGCAGGAAAAAGAATATTCCTATCCGCCATAGATTAAACTTCAGAAAAAAACCCCTCATAAAATCCCTCCAGGTAATAGTATATGTCTCTGGTCTGAAAGTGTGCCTGGACAGGTGTATTATTTTTTATTTTTATATGTTATAATAGAAAATATAGAAAGAAAGGGGAGCTGGATCGTGAAGAGAAAGCAATTATTAATGTCATCTATTATCCTTTTTATAGCCTTATTTTTTGGTTTAGCTATCGGCGCCCTTACCTATATAATCAAAGATACTCCTGATATCTCCGCTTACAAGGGAGCCAGTGAAGCAACTCTGATCTATAGTGCCGATGGAGAGCTTTTGACCAGGCTTTACCGGCAAAATAGAATTGTTGTACCCATTGAACGAATTCCGATCCACCTTCAGAATGCTATTATTGCCATCGAGGATAACAATTTCTATGTCCATCATGGTGTGGATTTCTGGGGGATTGCCAGAGCATTTGTAACAAATATTATCAAGCAGAGACAGAGACCCCATGGAGCCAGTACAATCACCCAACAGCTGGCAGGAACTGTTCTACTGGATCGACAAAATGTCTCCTATTATAGAAAAATTCAGGAAGCCTATCTGGCCATGCAATTTGAACGGCTCTATACTAAACCGGAGATTCTCGAGATGTATCTTAACGAAATCTTCCTGGGCCACAGCGCCTATGGTGTCCAGTCTGCTTCCCTGCAATACTTTGGTAAAAATGTCTGGGACCTAAATCTCAGTGAATGTGCCCTCATAGCCGGTTTACCCAAAGGTCCAAATCTATATTCACCCTTTAGAAACTATGATGCAGCCATCAACCGGCGGAACCTGATTCTGGACAGGATGGCCGAACTGGGCTATATAACCCTTGAGGAAGCACAGGAAGCCAAAGAATATGATATAGTGCTGCGGGAACAGCAACCTGAGAATGAAGAGTTTGCCCCTTACTTTATCCGTTATGTCAGGGATCAATTAATCGATAAATTCGGTGCCCAACTGGTCTATGGTGGCGGTTTAAAGGTCTATACCACCCTGGATCCGGAAATCCAGAGAAAGGCCGAAGAAGCTGTCAGGAATGCAGAAAAACAGAGATATATACCCTCTATCGAAAAAGAGGATACTGCCAACAAATTACAGCCCCAACTGGCCATAATCACCCTGGATCCAACCAGCGGTGAAATTAAGGCCATGGTCGGAGGCAGGGGTAATGACCATTTTAACAGGACCTACCAGGCAGTCAGGCAGCCCGGTTCAGCCTTTAAACCCTTTGTCTTTGCCACAGCCATCAGGAAGGGCTGGTCACCCGCCTCTATCATCAATGATATGCCCATGAGTGTAAGTGGAGGCAAAAATGAACCACTGCGCCTCTGGCCAAATAACTTCAGCAACCAGTATTTCGGCCTGGTCAGCCTCCGGGAGGCTATGAAACAATCCCTGAACAGTGCTTCTGTTCAATTAATAAAGGAAGTCGGTGTAATAGATACCATCAAAACAGCAGAAAGGATGGGTATCACTACACTGCAGGCGGCTGACCGCCATGAAGACCGTCTTTCCATTGCATTGGGAGGACTGCATAAAGGAGTGACACCCCTGGAACTGGCTTCAGCCTATGGTGTCTTTGCCAACCAGGGAATCCTTGTAGAACCCATTTCCATCACCAGGGTACTGGACAAGCACAACCGGGTCATCTATGAGGCCCATCCGGAGAAAAAGGTTGTCCTCTCGGAGGAGGAGGCCTACCTGATGACCAGCATGCTCCAATCCGTAGTCAGTGATGCCGGCGGTACTGGCTGGCGGACCAGGCTGGGTAATCAGCCTGTAGCCGGAAAAACCGGTACAGCCAACAATTATACTGATGCCTGGTATGTAGGTTACACACCTAAGCTGGTAACCAGTATCTGGATTGGTGAGGATAATCCAGTTCCCATGGAATACAACCAGAAGGATGAAAAAGGCAACTATCTCTATCCTGAAGGCAGCGGAGGTTTAATCATCTCCAGTTCCGAGGCAGCCAGGCTCTGGGGAGAATATATGCGGGAAGTCGTAAAGGGTATGCCCATAACCCATTTCAAGAAACCGGCCAGCATAGTCTCAGTGGAAATCGATCCAATAACCGGCCTGCTGCCAAATGAACATACCGTCAATACAGTTACCGAAATCTTCCCGAGGGGTAAAGCACCTACAGAGCAAAACACCCTCCATGAACCGGTCCAGACGGTAAGGGTTTGCAGTGAGTCCGGCCTGCTGGCTACTGCCGACTGCCCGGCCGAGAGTATTGTCGAGTATAGGATTTTTGCCAACAGCAGGATAAAAATAGGCAGTGCCGTATTAGAGTTTGGTAAGAAATTTGCTGAAGAGGAAGAACAGGAGGATATCGAGATAAGCGGCACCTACTATGTCGATGCCTATGAACCGATACAGAAGATTGATCCTGTAACTGGCATACCGGAAAAGACAGAAACCGGAGAAATCCTCTATGAAACAGTGCCTGAAGAACAATGTGATTTCCATGGCCAGAAAGAGCCGGAAACCTTATTTGATAGTATCTGGGATTTTTTCTACCGCTTTAACTTCTAGTTATTCCTTCACTTCCAGGCAAAAGAAAAAGCTATCTCTATAAAAAAGAGATAGCTTTATTTTTATTCCTATCACCGGATTTTGACTATGGTAACACCATAGCCGCCCTCTCCCTCAAGGCCCAGGCGGTAGCTTTCTACATGGACATGTTTATCCAGGATCTCCTGAGCTGCCTTCCGTAAGGCCCCTGTCCCCTTACCATGGATTATCTCCACCTGTTTCAAACCGGCCAGGAAGACATCATCCAGATATTTATCCAGTATCCTCTGGGCATCCTCATACCTCTTGCCCCTTAAATCCAGGGAAGGAGAAACCCGCTCTGTTTTCCTCACCCTGTATCTCCTGACCATTTCTTTTTTACCTGTTTCCGGCATCTCGGCTTTAATCAGGTCCTCTAAACTTACCCTGATTGTCATGATTCCCGCCTGTACCGTTGCTTCCTTTCTCTCTTCATCAATACTGAGAACCTGGCCCCGACTTCCAGTACTCAGGAGGCGGACTTCATCCCCCACCTGGATCTCCTGGTCTATCCTCTTCTTATCTTCCTCCCTCTCCCTGGTAAGCAGGCTTTCCTCCAGTTCCTTCAGCTGGTGATGCAGCTCATTTCCCTTGCGGTCTATCTCAGAACGGTTTAGAAAATCACTTCTCTTTAAGTCCTGCAAGATATTCCGGGTCTCCCGCCTGGCCTCCTCCAGTATAGAGGCTGCTTCCTCCCTGGCCTCCCGGATAATCTTCTCTCTCTCCTTTTCCAGTTTCAGGGTCAGTTCATCATATTTCCTGATCAGGCTATCAATCTTTTCTTCTTTAGCCCGGACTTCTTCCTTTAATCTAAGATACCTGTCCCTTTCCAGACTTAATTCAGAAATGATATTATCCACCCTGAGTTCATCAGCAGAGAGATAATTGCTGGCCTCATCAACTATTTCCTCCGGTATCCCCAGTCTCCGGGCAATGGCAAAGGCATTACTTCCTCCGGGAATACCCATCAGGATACGGAAGGTTGGTTCCAGGGTCTGCAGATCAAATTCTACAGAGGCATTCTCAACCCCTTCCTCTTCAAAGGCATAGTTTTTCAATTGGCTATAGTGGGTTGTAACTATAGTTACTGCCTTCTTCTTTTTCAGCCTGTTCAGGATGGCAATCCCCAGGGCAGCTCCCTCTCCCGGGTCGGTCCCGGCCCCCAGTTCATCGATCAGGACCAGTGAATTCCGGCCGGCCCTGAGAAGGAAATCCTTAATCCGGGTCATGTGGGAAGAGAAGGTACTTAGATTTTGTTCAATGCTCTGCTCATCACCTATATCCACGAATACATCCCTGAATACAGCCAGCCTGGTCTCCTGTGCAGCAGGGACATGCAGGCCGCATTGGGCCATCAGGACAAATAAGCCTACTGTCTTTAAGGCAACAGTTTTTCCTCCAGTATTGGGGCCGGTGATAATCAGGGTCCTGAAATTCTCTCCAATATAGATGTCAATAGGTACGGCTTTCTCCCGGAGCAGGGGATGCCTCCCTTTTATTATATCCACTACCCCCTCGTCATTCATCTCCGGTTCTACCCCGTCAACCTGCCGGCTGTATTCCGCCCTGGCAAAACTGAAATCCAGGAAGGTGGCTATTTCCAGGTTCCTTTCCAGCTCATAGATATATTCTCCGGCCTTTTCGCTCAGCATGGTCAGGATCCTATAAATCTCCTGTTCTTCCTCTGCTTCCAGTTCACTCAATCTATTATTCATCTGCACCACAGCCAGCGGCTCCATGAAGAGGGTCATACCACTGGCTGACTGATCATGGACTATCCCCTTAAATTGATTCCTGTATTCACTCTTGACAGGGACCACATAACGTTCCCTTCTCCTGGTGATCAAATTATCCTGCAACATCACCTGAAATTGAGGGCTTTTTATAATACTATCCATCTTTTCCCGGATTCTATTGGCAGTCCGGGCAATTTCAGACCGGATCCTGGCCAGGGCAGGGGTAGCCGAATCCTTCAGATCACCATGCTCATCCAGGCAGCGTTCCAGCTCCTTCTCCAGCTCCTGCAGGATGATGAGTTCCTCTCCACGGCTGGTTATGGGAGAATAATATTTTTCAACAAGCCCTTCCACTGTATTATCTAAAATATCATTGAAATATCTCTTAAGTGAACGGAAGCCTCCCAGGCTGTCCTTAATATCTACCAGTTCCTGCAGGTTAAGGACAATCCCCTTTTCCAGTTTTTCCAGAATTCCACGCAGGTCCCTGATACCGCCAAATGGCGGCAGGCCAAACTCCCCTGCCAGCTCCCTGGCTACAGTGACCTCCCGCAGGCGTTCCTTAACATAAGTCAGGTCTGGCACCGGTGAAAGATTCAGGATCATTTCCCGGGCAGGGATTGTGGCTGCATATCTTTTTATCTCTTCTTTTATCTTATCCAGTTCAAGTTTCTCCATGTTTTTCCTATCCATTTATGTATCCCTCCGGACCTATTTCGATAATTTAGCTCTCAACAATTTAGTAGATTCCTCCTGTTCCAGGTAATGGGCATCTGTATTAATGGCCGGCTCAACTCCCTTTTCCATAGGCTAAAAAATACCCCTATTGTTTTCACAACAGGGTTTTTTCAGGGTCTGAAGATATTCTGTAATGTATTCTGTATAATTGGAGTCAGGTCCAGTATCCTGTCTGCCAGTATCGAACTACCCAGATACTCCTGTACTGTCAGATAAGGAATATGAGATAAGATAAGGACAAGAAAATAGGACACAAAAACTCCCTTGATGATGCCCAGGATTGCACCGGCTGCCTGGTCAATGGGCTTCAGGAAAAGGGCATCCATGACCCCTTTCAGAATAAAACCCAGGAGATGGACAAATAGATTAATTAATACAAATAGTATGGCAAAAGAAAGAAACTGCAGCATCTCCTCCGAAACCAGGATTCTCTTTTCCAGAAAAGGCATCAGAAACCTATGATTATTAATGGCAATTATGAGAGCCAGTATTATACCGATGATGGTACTTGTTTGTTTGATAAAACCCCTATTATAACCTCCTATAACGAAAAACAAAAAGATTATCAATATTATTAGATCAATTGCTGTAATACTCAAGGGTCAATCCTCCTCCTCCAGGAGTTCCAGTAGTTCATCATAGTCCCTTTTAATATCTTCATACCTTTCCTTCAATAACTGATACTCTCTCTCCAGTTCCTTTAATTCTCTCATCTTATTATTATAGACATTTTTTAATTTATAATACTCATCGGTTATATTCATTACGACCAGATTCATTATCCTTTGGTGAGAAAGTTGAGGATAAGCACGGGAGATTTCTTCTCCGATCAAATTAATATGATTGGAGAGATGATTAACATATTCTTCGGAGAGATCCCCCACAATGACCATCTCATGGCCAAGTATCCGGACTCTGAACCTTTTTTTGCGCTTATCCTCGAGAGCCATGCTCACCACTCCAGAAATTAGTTATAATACAACTACTTAAATATTTCCCTGTATAATGAAAAATTCCTGCCTGTTTATTTAATTTCCCCGTATTTTTGCAGAAAATTTCTCTTCCAGTTCCTTTATTATAGCCTCAATCCTTTCATTAACCTCCTCATCGGTCAAGGTCCTGTCACCAGCCTGGAAGACCAGCCGGAAGGCCAGGCTTTTCTTATCCCCGGGTATCCGCTCACCCTGATAAAGGTCGAAAATCTCAAGGTCTTTCAGCAGTTTGCCGCCCCTTTCCCTTATGCTCCTCTGCAGGTCTGCTGCAGCCACTTCCTTATCCACCAGCAAGGCCAGGTCCCTCTCGGAGGCCGGATAACGGGGCAGTTCCATATAACTGCGTTTCAGGTCCATATATTGCAGCAGCTTATCCACTGCCAGCTGGAAGATAGCAGTCCTCTCCTTCAGATCCAGTGTATCGATAACATCAGGTAAGAGTTCCCCGATAAAACCAATCTCCTCATTAGCCACAAATACAGCAGCAGTACGGCCGGGATGCAGATAAGGAATCTCCTTTCTTTCAAAACGGTAATCTACCAGGCCCAGGCACTCAAAATAATTCTCCAGGACACCCTTCAGATAGAAGAAATCAGGAGCTCCCAGCTGCCAGGGATCCCCTTCATGTCCCATACTGGCTGCTGCCAGGCAGGGGTATTCGGCATAAGGTTCAGCACCCTCAGCAGGGAAATACACACTGCCCAGTTCAAAAATCCTGACCCTGTCTATCTGTTTCCTGGCATTACTGGACAATACCTGTAGGAGATTTGGTACCAGAGTAGTCCGCAAGATAGCATAGGCCTCATTCAGGGGGTTCTTGATCCTGACCTGATTCAGCAATTCACTATCTTCCGGCAGGTTCAGTATTTTATAATCATCCTCACCACAGAGGCTGAAGGTAATTATCTCATCAAGACCGGCAGCCAGCATGTTCTCCCTGGTCAGGTCAACAATTTTCTGCTTCAGGCTCTTTTTGCCCTGCTGCTTACTGGCTGGCCTGCTGACTGGAATATTATCATAACCATATAATCTGGCTACTTCCTCAATCAGGTCCGCCTTTCTGCTGACATCTGTGCGGAAGGCAGGAACAGAGACCAGTAATTTCTCCTCATTCTCCTCCTCTACGGCAAAATCCAGGCCCAGGAGGATATTCTTTATCTCCCCTGTAGACAGGTTTATACCCAGCAAAGAATTGACCTGGCCGGTTTCCAGGCTGATTTTTGCCGGTTCATACGGTTCAGGATAGACATCGATAGCCCCCTGGACTACCTCTCCACCGGCATATTCCTGCATTAAATAGGCTGCCCGCCTGCCTGCCTCCAGGACATTCTCTATATCAATACCCCGCTCAAAACGATAGGAGGAATCACTGATTAAGCCCAGGCCCCTGGAGGTTTTCCTGATGGAGACCGGATCAAAATATGCTGCTTCCAGGAAAACAGTAGTGGTCTCTTCTGTAATCTCACTATTGCCGCCACCCATAACACCAGCCAGGCCTATGGGTTTTTCACTATCGGCAATTACCAGCATCTCAGGACTGAGCTCCCATTCCTTATCATCCAGGGTCAGGAGCTTTTCCCCTTCCCTGGCCCTCCTTACGATAATCTTTTTACCGGCAATCTTATCAAAATCAAAGGCATGCAAGGGCTGGTTATATTCCAGCAGCACATAGTTGGTGATATCAACTACGTTATTGATGGGCCTGATACCGGCAGCAGTCAGTCTCTGCTGCATCCAGCGTGGTGACGGGCCGATCTTGACATTTTTGATAATCTGTCCGGTATAACGGGGGCAGAGATCAGTATCCATTACCTCAATCTTCACCAGGCCGGTAACCTCTTCCTGGGTTTCCCCGATAGTGAGCTCCGGATAATTGACCTTCCTGTCTCCCAGTATGGCCCTCAATTCCCTGGCAATACCCAGCATACCCAGGCAGCGGCCATAGTTTGGGGTCAGGTCCAGTTTATAGACATAATCATCCAGGCCCAGGTAATCGATTAACCTGGTTCCCTTAATGGCATCTTCACCCAGAATCATGATTCCGCTGGCCCTTTCTTCACTCAGACCCAGTTCATCTGAAGAACAGAGCATGCCGTAGGATTCAACACCCCGTAATTTGGCCTTTTTTATCTTCAGGCCGTCCGGCAGGGTGACCCCGATTTTAGCTACTGGTACCAGGGCCCCTTCAAAGACATTGTCAGCACCGGTAACAATATCCAGCACTTCATCCCCGGTATCTACTTTACAGATTAACAATTTATCTGCATCAGGGTGTTTTTCCAGCTTGAGGATCTCTCCAATTACGATCTCATCTATACCCTCACCCAGATACTCTACCTCATCAACCTCCATACCTGCCATGGTAAGGACATGGCCCAGTTCTTCCGGGCTGTATGGAAAATCTATATATTCTTTTAACCACTTATAGGAAACTTGCATTTATAACCACCTTCCCCTTTAAAATCATTTAAAATTGATGTAAAAAGCGCTGGTCATTCTCATATAAGAGACGGATATCATTGATACCATACTTGAGCATGGTTATCCTGTCTAAACCCATTCCAAAGGCAAAGCCGCTGTATTCCTCCGGATCAATACCGGCCATCTCCAGTACCCTGGGATGCACCATGCCGGAACCCAGGATTTCCAGCCATCCGGTATGGGAACAAAGCCTGCAGCCTTCTCCCCTGCAAATCACACAGGAGATATCCACCTCTGCACTGGGTTCAGTAAAGGGGAAATAGCTGGGCCGGAACCTGGTCCTGGTATCTTCACCAAAGACTGCCTGGACAAAAAGCTGGATGGTTCCCTTCAAATCAGCAAAGGATATGTTTTTATCGATGACCAGCCCCTCAGCCTGATAAAAGACAGGTGAATGAGAGGCATCTATCTCATCTGAACGGTATACCCGGCCAGGAGCAATTATCCTGATGGGCGGTTTCTGCCTGGCCATGGTCCTGACCTGAACAGGTGAAGTATGGGTACGCAGGAGATAATGGTCATCTATATAGAATGTATCCTGTAAATCCCTGGCTGGATGATATTTAGGTACATTCAGAGCCTCAAAGTTATTATAATCTGTCTCTATCTCCGGCCCCTCTTCAATGGTAAAACCCAGGCCAATAAATATCTCTTCAATCTCCCTGGTTACCCTCCTCAAAGGATGGGCCCGGCCTGCGGAAACCTCTGTACCGGGCAGGGTAATATCTATCCTCTCTTCCTCCAGCCTCTGTTTCCTGACTACATCTGCCAGTTCTTCCTTTCTGGCTCCCAGGAGCTTATTTAACCTATCCTTCAGTTTATTTGCCTCCTGGCCAATTACAGGCCTTTCTTCAGGAGAAATCTTCCCCATCTGTTTCAACACATCAGTAATCTTACCTTTTTTGCCAAGGAAGACTATCCTGAGCTCCTCCAGCTTTTCCAGTGAATCCGCTCCGGCAAGAGCCAGCTCTGCTTCCTCCTCAATCTTCTTTAAGTTTTCCAGTAAATCCAATTTTTACACCCCCACTGTTTATTTATTCCTATCCTGAAATTTTGTTTCATAAATACAAAAAATCTCTGCATCCCCAAAGGGACGAGAGATCCACGCGGTACCACCCTTATTACCTGTCATATAATGTCGAAAAATAACAGGCCACTCATTAATCATAACGGTTTTTGCCGGTAAAACCTACTCCAACTTCAGTTCACAGCTCCGGAGTGAACTTCATCAACAGAGTCCTTCAGGTTGCTTCCAGTCGCCGGCAACCTTTCCCTGGTGAATTTCTGCTGCTGACTACTCTCTCCTTCCTTGCCTTTATATATATTCTTTTTTCTTTTTTAATGTCATCAAAGAAAATAATTGTTTATAAGCCAGATAAGCATTTATAGAACCGGTCTCTTCAAAAATCCTCCAGAAAAACGCTGCCGTCAAACCCATCCAGGATCACATCCTTCCCAGGGTAGAATTTCTCTTATAGGCTTATGAAGGACACCTTATATTGTTATTGATATTATAACACAGCAATCCTGTCTTGACAAGGTTTTTCAATAAATGAAGGAAAATTTCTGAATATTCCCTGAATTACTGCAGCCTATTTTCTACAAACCTGTAAAGGATTATACCTGTTGCAATGGCGGCATTTAAGGACTCTATATCACCCAGCAGGGGTATCTTGATCCGGTAATCAGAGTTAAGAAGAAGCTCTTCCCTCAGTCCGGCAGCCTCATTACCGATGGCCAGGATAAGCGGTTCACGGTAATCCAGCTGGTAATAATACTGTTCTGCGGAAAGATCAGTACTGACCAGCTTATATTCACTTTCCTTCAATAAACCCAGGAAGTCCTCCAGTTCCACTTCCTGAATCAGGGGGATTTTAAAAATAGCCCCCATGGTAGACCTCAATACCTTGAGGTTATAGATATCCACACTACCCTTCAGGATGATAATACCGCCTGCACCGGCAGCAACCGCTGTCCTGATAATAGTCCCCATATTACCCGGATCCTGGATGCGGTCCAGCAAGAGGAGTAGTTCTTTGGCGGCAAAGACATCAGCCAGCTCATATTTCCTTTCCTGGACTACCCCGATTATCCCCTGGGGAGTCCGGGTATCAGCTATACTGTTCAATATATTTTCCCTGACCAGAATCAGGTTACTGGCCGCAAAACGCCTCTCAAATTCCGCAACAACCCATTTTCCCTCTTCATTCTCATAGAATTCAGGGGTCATGTAAATACTGTCAAAGACAACCTGACTCTTCAGGGCTTCCTCAATGATCCGGAAACCCTCCAGGACCAAAAGGCCCATTTGCCGTCTGGTTTTTCTCCTATACAATTTCTTCAGGAATTTTATCCTTTGATTCTGTTCACTATTGATGATTTCCTGCAAAAGGATCAGCCCTTTTTCAGTAAGATTTTCAGTATAATTAAAATCCCCGGGATTACTCCCGGGGTGTATTGACCCGGCTTTGCAAGCTCAAATTAACCATTCAAAGCCTTTTTAGCAATATCTACCAGTTCGCTGAAGCTGTTTTCATCTCTTACAGCCATATCTGCCAGCATCTTGCGGTCGATTTCAATATTGGCCAGCTTCAGGCCGTTAATAAAGCGGCTATAGGATAAGCCGTCCTTTCTGGCAGCAGCATTAATCCTGGTAATCCATAATCTCCTGAAATCCCGCTTCCTTGTACGGCGGTCTCTATAAGCATAATGCAGTGACTTCATAACTGCTTGATTTGCTGGTCTGAATAATTTACTCTTGGCACCATAATAACCTTTGGCCATCTTTAAAATCTTTTTTCTTCTTCTACGTGCAGTAGTTCCTCTCTTTACACGTGGCATAGAAATTCTCCTTTCCAAAACTTATAATTATTATTAAACTTAATAGAAACTATTTATACGGGAGTAATCTGCTGTATTTTTTCTCCATTGACTCATGCACAAAACCTGGTTGGCGCAGGCCCCTTTTTCTCTTCGCTGTTTTCTTTGTTAAAATATGATTACGGAAAGCCTTGGTTCTCTTCAGTTTACCTGTACCGGTTTTCTTGATTCTCTTTGCTATACCCTTATGTGTCTTGATCTTAGGCATATGGATAAAACCTCCTTATTTATGGTTATTTATCTTCTGTCTTCGGAGCCAGAACCATGAACATATTACGTCCTTCCATACGGGCTTTGCTTTCTACTTTACCCAGGTCACTGGTACCTTCAATCAATCTATCCATCAATTCATAGCCCAGTTCCTGATGCATCATCTCCCGGCCTCTAAACTTGACTCTGATTTTAACCTTATCATTATTGGTCAAAAATCTTCTGGCCATCCTCAGTTTGACGTTAAAATCATGTTCATCGATCTTAACTCCCATCTGGACTTCTTTTACATTCATTATATTTTGTTTCTTTTTGGCTTTTTTAGCCTTCTTGGCCTTCTCATACTTAAATTTCCCATAATCCATGATTCTGCATACCGGTGGTTTGGCCTGTGGAGCTACTTCAACAAGGTCCAGCTCCTTTTCTTCTGAAATTCTTAGAGCCTCATCAATAGAAACGATGCCCAGCTGCTCTCCATCATCGGAGATCAACCGTACCTCTTTGGCTCTAATTTGATCATTAATCCTTAAATCTTTATTGATAGTATATACACCTCCTGAAATATATAAAAATTACTGAACAGGTCACCCACAACAGAAGTATTAAAAAAGCGGGTGAATAGAAACCACCCGCCAGAATATTCTATCAGCCGGTACCGGCAATCCAGTACAACCTTGATAAAATATTATTGACCAGTTAGCCTCCAGAGCTGCTGGTGAGAAACGGGTTGTTTCTACTTTATTTTGCAACGGCTATAGTATAACACATTAGTTACTCATCTGTCAACAATTTTTTCCGGCCTTCTCTTATTTGATTATTTTCTCCCTGATTTCTGCCAGTACCTTCTCTTTAAACTCAGCTATACCCATGGCACCCAGGTCCCCTTCTCTCCTGTCCCGTACTGATACAGTTCTATTTTCTGCTTCATTTTTACCAACCACCAGCATGTAGGGTACCTTCTCCAGTTGTGCCTGGCGGATCTTGTAGCCCAATTTCTCATTGGCAGCATCAACTTCCACCCGGATCTCCTTACTGGCCAGTTTCTCTCTCAACTCTTCAGCATAGGAAAACTGATCATCGGAAACCGGTAAAATCTTCACCTGTACCGGTGCCAGCCAGGCAGGGAAGGCTCCTCCATAATGTTCAATCAGGATACCCATGAAGCGTTCCAGACTGCCATAGATGGCCCGGTGAATCATGACAGGGCGGTGTTCCTTGCCATCCTCGCCTACATAGCTCAGATCAAATCTCTCCGGCATCTGGAAATCCAGCTGGATAGTACCACACTGCCAGGTCCGGCCCAGGGAATCTTCCAGATGAAAATCAATCTTGGGGCCATAGAAGGCACCATCACCCTCATTTATCTCATAGGCCAGGCCGTTTTTCTCAATGGCCTCCTTAAGGGCCCCGGTAGCCAGATCCCACATCTCCTCCGAACCCATGGAATTCTCTGGTCTGGTACTCAGTTCTACGCTATAATTAAAGCCAAAAGCATTATAGATGGTATCCACCAGTTTTATAACACCGGTCAACTCATCAACAATCTGGGAGGGCAGACAGAAGATATGGGCATCATCCTGGGTAAAGTTCCTCACCCTCATCAACCCATGCAGGGTACCGGACTTTTCATGCCGGTGGACCAGCCCCAGTTCCGCCATCCTGATAGGCAAATCCCTGTAACTGCGCATCTTGCTCTTATAGATTAAAATACCCCCGGGGCAATTCATGGGTTTGATAGAGTGGAGTTCATCATCTATCTCGGTAAAGTACATGTTTTCCTGGTAATGTTCCCAGTGGCCTGACTGCTGCCAGAGGGATTGATTCAGGATGATGGGGGTCAGTACCTCCTCATAACCTGCTTTCCGGTGTTCCTTCTTCCAGAAATCTATCAATTCATTCCGCAGGACCATTCCCTTTGGATGGATAAAGGGGAACCCCCTTCCCTCATCATGGAAACTGAAAAGATCCAGGTCTTTACCTAATCTGCGGTGATCCCTCTTTTTGGCCTCTTCCAGCCTCTCCAGGTATTGCTCCAGTTCTGACTGCCTGGCAAAGGCAGTAGCATAGATCCGCTGCAGCATCTTGTTATTCTCATCACCCCGCCAGTAGGCACCGGCCACATTCAGTAATTTGAAGGCCTTCAGCCTGCCGGTTGAAGGGAGATGAGGCCCGCGGCAAAGATCTATGAATTCACCCTGTTCATAGAAAGAAACCTCTTCATCCTCCATCTCCTCAATCAGCTCTACCTTATATTCTTCACCTATTTCTTTCATCAACTTGATGGCTTCTTCTTTTCCCATTACCTTCCTGGTGACAGGCAGGTCTTCCTTGATTATTTTCCGCATCTCTTTCTCTATCCGGTCAAAATCCTCCTGGGATAACCTGTCCTCCAGGTCAAAATCATAATAGAAGCCATCCTCTATGGCCGGCCCGATGGCCAGTTTCACATTACCATAGATTCTCTTTACTGCCTGGGCCATTATATGGGCAGCACTATGGCGGTATATATCCAGCCCTTCCCTGGAATCAAGAGTAATGATGGATAACTCCACATCACTATTGATAGTTGTATTCAAATCCACCGGATTTCCATTGATTTTCCCGGCAATAGCAGCTCTGCCCAGGCCTGTTCCGATACTATATGCCACTTCCTCAACAGTGATTCCGGCATCATATTCCTTTATAGAACCATCCGGTAAAGTAATCTTCACTTTTGCCATGAGATTCAACCTCCTTATTTTTTGATATTTTCTTAAGCAATAAAAAAACCCTATTCACCATTTTAGAGGCGAATAAGGTTCCGCGGTCCCACTCTAATGAGCAAATTAAATTCCCGGTATGGGAAATCTAATTTACCCTCTTATCACAGTTAACGGTCATATCCGGGTAGAAATACTCACTCACCAGGGAGTTTTCATCCTACCAGCTCGGGGGTGGTCTTCAAATATAACTTTTACAGGATGCTTGCAGCCGGTGACATCCCTCTCTGTCGTAAAAATTTATATCCTACTCTCCCCGTCATCGCTTTTATCATTGTTCAGATAAATTTACTTTATTATAATATTACTGTTATTAATTGTCAAGTGTTATTCAAAGGATTAACCCCTTATTTTTCATTACCTTCTCCCTTTTTGCAGTGAGAACAACCGGCACATAATTCCACTTTCCGGCCAAAGATCTTCCTCACCGTCTCCACTGCCTCTTCATCATGAAAATGCAGTACTATCTTCCGGGGAGCCAGGTTAATCAGGGCACTGACCAGCAAATCCTCATACTCCACATCATCCTTGAAGATTTCTGCCAGATAGCCCTCCAGATATTCACTGATGATTACCTCTTTCTTCTCATCCATAATCTGAAATGAACCATTGTTCCTCCTGACAACATTGACCAGATCTATCCTGGGTTCCTGCAATTCCACGAAATATCTTAATAGATCAATAAATTCATTATATTCCTTCTGGATGATGAAATCATCCACTGACAGCTCTATAGCCATTTCCAG
>JAAYRT010000048.1 GCA_012518635.1 Halanaerobiaceae bacterium
CTGGGTCCATCTTCCCCTTCTGGCGTTTACCGGGCCTGCTACCCTGTCCCAGCCAGTCTCAGTGCCTCTCTTTTTCTCTACAGTAACAATGACACCACCGTTTGGCTTGTTGGCCAGGTTTACCCAGAGGGTAATCTCATATGTTTCTCCCTCTTCAACCAGTCCATGAATGTCCAGGCAGGGGCCATGCCAATTGTTACTACGGCCTGTTACTAACAGGCTGTAGTCTCCGCTGCGGGACTGTTTATCTACCACTTCAACTACTACACCATCTCCACGAGGTCCCCAGCCGCTAAATTCCCCGTCATCAAAGTTATATTCCAATACTCCATCTTCAGCATTAACTGCTAAAACAGCAAATAACATTATTGAAAAGCAAAGAATTAATTTGAAAAACTTCTTCATCATAATACCCCCCTAATTTATTCTTTTTCTTTTTATTAAGATTAAACTGAGATTATCCTGGATATTCATTTATCACCCCCACTATTATTTATATTAAGCCAAATAGGTTATATTAAACTAGATAAAATTGAAATGTTATATTATAAATATTTTTTTAAATTGTTTTAATTTTAAATTTTCTCTTTATATAATTAATCAAATAAGCCATAATTCCTTCCTTAAGAATTATATTTTTTTTAGTTTAATATACTAAAAAAATACCTCCAGGTAATTAATCTAATTTTAATCAATTAGACTGTCTACCAGAGGTATCATATCACAATTTCATGTCAACTTTATATATTATTATGCTTCTTTTTCAATATCTATTTTAATCTCCTTGTGGCAAAAATTTGCATGGTCGCATTGATGGTGGTGATCTTCTTCTACAAATTCTTCATTCCTGTATTGCTTGATTGCTTTATGCAGGGCATCAGCAGCCAGATTTGAACAATGCATCTTTACAGGTGGTAAACCGTCAAGGGCTTCAGCCACAGTTTTATTGCTAATCTGTAATGCTTCATCCAGTGTCTTTCCTTTAACTAATTCTGTCACCATGCTGCTTGTTGCTATGGCAGCACCACAACCAAAAGTTTTAAATTTAATATCCTCAATTACATCATCTTTGATTTTTAGATATAATTTAATTATATCACCACAGACAGGATTGCCAACCTCACCAATGGCATCTGCATCTTCGATAGAACCCACATTCCTGGGGTTTCTAAAATGATCCATAACTTTTTCTGAATACATCAATACCATCTCCTTATTTTCTTATCCCTCATACAAGGGAGACATTTCCCTGATTTTTTTGATTATACCTGGCACAACCTCAAGAACATAATCTATCTCTTTCTCATTATTCCCCTTGCCCAATGAAAAACGGATAGAACCATGAGCAGTTTCATGAGAATGGCCAATGGCCAGCAGGACATGTGATGGGTCAAGGGAACCGGAAGAACAGGCTGAGCCGCTGGAAGCAGCAATACCCAACATATCCAGATTTAATAAAATAGATTCTCCTTCAATATAGCGGAAGCTGAAATTAACATTATTCGGTAATCTGTGCTCTCCTCTGGGGCCATTTAAGATTACATCATCAATATTATTTTCAATCCCATTGATTAACCTATCCCTGAGGTTCCGCAAATAGGCAGCATTCTCTTCCAGATTCTCAGCAGCCAGCTCAATTGCTTTGCCAAAACCCACTATTCCGGCCACATTTTCGGTCCCTGCTCTACGATTCCTTTCCTGGGCACCACCTGCAATCAAGGGCAGGATTTTTACACCTTTTCTTACATAAAGGGCACCGACACCTTTGGGCCCATTTATTTTATGGGAGGACATAGACAGCATATCCACACCCAGTTCATTAACATCTATCGGAATCTGTCCGACTGCCTGTACAGCATCTGTATGAAAATAGACATCCCGTTCTTTCACAATCCTGGCTATTTCTTTTATTGGCTCAATTGTACCAATTTCATTATTGGCCATCATAATAGTGACCAGTATGGTATCATCTCGCAGAGCTTTTTTTACATCATCAGGATCTACAAAACCCTCGTTATCTACATCCAGATATGTAATATCAAAACCAAAATATTTCTCTAATTGTTGGCAGGTACTTAAAATAGCGGGATGTTCTATCTTAGAAGTAATAATATGCCTTCCCTTATCTTTTAAAGCAAAGGCGGCTCCCTTTAATGCTGTATTATCTGATTCAGAACCACCGCCGGTAAAGATAATTTCTTCCTCTTTCGCGCCAATGGCATTGGCTACTTTTTCCCTGGCTTCACTGATTGCCTGGGCGGCCTGTTGCCCTAAAGTATAAATGCTGGATGGATTACCATAGTATTCCTTTAAATAGGGCTCCATCGCAGCAAAAAC